>NZ_BPLI01000015.1:0-196158 GCF_019656175.1 Bacillus sp. BML-BC051 | reverse complement strand
CTATTCGGGGTTCAGTTCATTTTCAGGAATGGCGTTCTTTTTCTTTTAATAAATTGTTACCTATTCTGAAGAATTATAAAAGTAATTTCTTATTTACGGAAATAAGAGGTTTTTTAAATTATTTTTTCGAATCATTTTAATAGCTTACATATTGAAGGTGAGGAGAAAGAATCATGAAGATAAGAAAAGCATTATTAAGTGAAGCAAATGAATTAAGTGAACTCGCACTACATTCAAAAGCAACGTGGAACTATAGCGAAGAATTCATACTTGCTTGTAAGGAAGAATTAACAATTACCGATGAGTACATAAAAAACAATTTTGTATATGTTTTAGAAAACGATAATACGAAGATTGGATTTTTCTCATTTTTACGTAATGATAAAGCTCTCGATTTCTTATACATTCATCCTCGTTACAAAGGGAATGGGTACGGGAAAATACTTTGGGAGTATGTATTAGAAAAAGCAAATGAACTAGGAATAAAAAGTTTTACAATTGATAGTGATCCGAATGCAAAAGGGTTTTACTTGAAGATGGGAGCGAAGTTAATAGGAGAGACACCATCAACGGTTTTTGAGGATCGTTTACTGCCTCTTTTGAAATATGATGTGTAAAACAATTAATAGTAGGAGTAGCTGAGAATGGATAAAGTAAAGACAAAAAGAATATATGAAGCACTAATAAAATCATGGTCGATTGAAACGAGTTCAAAGTGGACAAGTGAAAATCTAGCAAAGGGACAGTGTGGTGTAACGGCTTTAGTCGTTCAAGATATATACGGAGGGGAAATTAAGAAGACAAAAATAGGAGAGGAGTGGCACTTTTATAACTGTATAGATGGGGAGAGGTTTGATTTTACAGAGACTCAATTCAATGAAAACCTGAATTATTTGGATATGGAATCAAATCGGGAAGAAGCACTTGCAGATACAAATGAAAAACAATATAGCATTTTGAAGGAAAAGATAATGAAAGAATTGAAATTATCTTTTGACTCTTAATCTTTAATAAGTTACTATAATGGTGGTAACTTATTAAAGGGAATTTCATAGAGTTGAAAGGGGAAATACTTTTGAAAACAACTTATGTAAACGCTACAATCGTAACGATGAATGAACAAAATGAAGTGATAGAAAATGGATATATCATTGTAGAAAATGATCAAATTATAGATGTAAAGAGCGGAGAATTCGCTAATGATTTTGCAGTAGATGAAGTAATTGACATGAAAGGAAAGTGGGTATTACCAGGGCTTGTAAATACACATACACATGTTGTAATGAGTCTCTTAAGAGGTATTGGCGATGATATGTTATTACAGCCATGGCTTGAGACGAGAATTTGGCCACTTGAAAGTCAGTTTACTCCAGAGCTTGCAGTTGCTAGTACGGAATTAGGATTACTTGAAATGGTGAAAAGTGGTACAACATCATTCTCTGACATGTTTAATCCAATTGGAGTAGATCAAGATGCAATTATGGAAACGGTATCAAGGAGTGGGATGCGAGCTGCTGTTTCAAGAACTTTATTTAGCTTCGGAACGAAAGATGATGAAAAGAAAGCAATCGAAGAAGCTGAAAAATATGTGAAGCGTTACTATAACGAAAGTGGTATGTTAACTACGATGGTTGCACCACATAGCCCATATACATGTTCTACAGAATTGTTAGAAGAATGTGCACGTATTGCAGTAGAAAATCAAACGATGGTTCATATTCACCTTTCGGAAACAGAGCGTGAAGTACGTGATATTGAAGCACAGTACGGAAAACGTCCAGTAGAATATGCAGCAAGTTGCGGATTGTTTAAACGTCCAACAGTTATTGCACACGGTGTAGTATTAAATGAAAATGAGCGTGCATTTTTAGCAGAACATGATGTTCGAGTAGCACATAACCCGAATAGTAATTTAAAACTAGGATCTGGTATAGCGAATGTAAAAGCGATGTTAGAAGCAGGAATGAAAGTAGGAATTGCAACAGATAGTGTTGCATCTAACAACAATTTAGATATGTTTGAAGAAATGCGTATAGCAACATTATTACAAAAAGGTATACATCAAGATGCAACAGCATTACCAGTTGAAACAGCTCTTACACTTGCGACTAAAGGGGCTGCTGAAGTAATCGGCATGAAACAAACAGGATCACTTGAGGTCGGAAAATGTGCTGATTTTATTACAATTGATCCATCTAATAAGCCGCATCTACAACCAGCAGACGAAGTATTATCGCACCTTGTATATGCTGCTAGTGGAAAAGATATTAGCGATGTTATTATTAACGGAAAACGAGTCGTTTGGAATGGCGAATGTAAAACGTTAGATGAAGAGCGTATTATATTTGAAGCGAGTCGTTATAAACGAGGTTTACAAAGATAGGTAATTTCAAGCTGTGGAGAAGTGCTTCTCCACAGCCTGTTTTTGTACCTTTCCCTGTGCTATGTGTCAACACTGATAAAAAGAGGGAAAGGAGAAATTTTTTATGAGTGTTGATTAATAAAACAGAAGAGAATGGTTTAGATAAAATCACTAGTTTCAAAAAAGCCTTCACGCAATAATGATTGCATGAAGGTTTTTGATGTTTTCTTATTTTTTTGTCTCATTGACCCATGTAATAATGTCCTGGATGACGTACTCGGGAACATTTGCAGGGATTTCGTACTCACTTGGAAGACTCAATTCCCCGTCACCCTCCGTGAAGAAATGATTCAATTTCGGATATTCTTTGAACTGAACATTCCCGCGGTTTGAAAGTCCTTCCTGCCATTTTGTATAATCTTCTTTTACTGTTACTTGATAATCGCGTGCCCCTTGCAGAATCAGCAAAGGCTCTTTTCGTGATTTTGCCTCCTCAACTGGACGCCACCTAGTAACATCATACATAAAATGAGGAGACGGAAATGGAAAATTGTATCCAGCTGGCGGATGGTCAGGATCGAAAGTAGGATCCAAGATAAAAGCGAACTGTCTTTTTAGTTCATTGATTACTTCCTTTGGCGCCCCAAGGTATTGACTCACATCAATGGCAGTGTCAGTCAAAGGGCGTGCAGGTGGTGCGAGTAAGATACTTCCTCGAACAAGTGAGGAAGGCGCTTTGCTCAGTATTCGCGGCATTGTGCCAGCTCCTTGGCTATGTCCGAGAATGAAAATATTATTTGGATCAATGCCTTCCTGCTGCGCTGCTGATTTTGCTGCATATATGGCATCAGCTGTAGTATCACGGTCTAACGTAACGGGTTCTGCACTCATCTTTAATGCGTGTTCAAAGGTGCGTTTTTCATAGCGTAACACCGCAATTCCGTTGGACGAAAGGCCCACCGCAATGTCTCGTAAGATTTTTGTTCCCAGATATGTACTATCGCGATCATGGATGCCAGCACCATGAACAAGAACAACTACGGGTACCTTTTCACCAGGCTTATGTTTCGGAACCGTTAATGTGGCAGGTAACGGATAGGTAGAACTTCCAATGACGATTTCACGTTCTTTATAGGAAGCAGGTTGATCGTAGCTAGGCTGCGGGATAATATAAGATTCTGGAGGCGTCCTTACCCCAACTTCATCTACTTTCCCACCAGGTGTGAATTTAAGGAGTAACGGTATGGTAGCTCCTTGGGTGGTTCCTGGAATTTCCACCGTCTGATGGACCAAGTTTCGTTCTTTTATCACGGGGGTTCCCATACTTTTTATCCCGCTCCAGTCACTTTGTTTCCACCAGTTTTGTAATGTGTTTGCTGTAAACTTAGATTGAAAAGCAGCAGACGTAAACTGAAGTGCCTCTGCATACTTACCTTGCTGGAGATATTCAAAAAATAACGATGTCCGCTCTGTTAAAGAGACTCGTTCCTTTTCTGTAGATTGTTTCGCATGTGTATTTGCGTGAATAGCTGTTGTAAGCGGGAAAGATGAAATGCCAAAAGAAAAGAGCAGGGTAAAGGAAAGTACTGTTTTTTGTATTTTCTTTTTTTTATTCATATTTTAACCTCCAATATGTGATGGTAAAAACAGGCATGGTAATTATGGTTCTGCTGCAAAAAGGCCTAATCCATTGATATGTTCATCTAAAACCAACCGTACTGATTTTGTCTTAATAACTCTGGTAACTCTTAATCTCTCTTTCTTCCTTCACTTCATATTTTGACTATACGAAACAAAGCTCTCGTTTTTCTTACTTGATCCTTACAAAAACCTTAAGTGTATAAAGTTTGTCAAATACCACTTTCTATCTGAACTTCTTTTTATGTGTTAACACTGATAAAAAGAGAATAAGGAGAGATTTCTTAGGGTGGTACTTTAATAATCATTGTGACGAATGTATATCAGTTTCTGTTGAAGAGTTAGTTCCGAAAGAACATTTCCTTCATACAATTGAGGGTACAATTAGTTTTGATTTTATTAAGGAAAAGCGATCCTTTTTTTAAAGGATCGCTTTTTTCTTGAACGAATAAATATTCAAAAGAATGTCGCATCTTTCTGTTCATATTTCTGCTATAATATATAACGCTTTATAATATTTTATACTTAAGGAGAACAATTCATGAAGCGAAAAAAGAGCCATTTAATGGTAATGGCACTTGTTACATCTTTATTATTAGCCGCTTGTAATAATAAAGTGAATAAAAGTGATGCAGAAGCTAAAAAACAAGTGTTAAATGTAACAGTATCAGAAGAAATTCCTTCTCTTGATACTGCGAAAACGATGGATGGTACATCAGCGCACGTTATGCAAAACATATTTGAGGGGTTATATGTATTAGATGATCAAGATCAGCCCATGCCAGGGATAGCAAAATCTTTTAAAAGAAGTGAAGATGGTAAAAAATATACATTTGATTTGCGTAAAGATGCAAAATGGTCAAATGGAGACAGTGTGACAGCAAATGATTTTATGTTTGCATGGAAACGCGCAATTAACCCTGAAACAGCGTCTCAATATGCGTACATGCTCTTTCATGTGAAAAATGCGAAAGAAATTAATAAAGGAACAATGCCTCTTGATAACCTTGGCGTTAAAGCAATAAATGATTATAAGTTAGAAGTGGAAATCGAACAGCCAATTCCGTATTTTTTACAGTTGTTAGCACTGCCGATATACTTACCACAGCATGAATCATTTTTGAAAGAACAAGGAAAGAATTATGCATTGGAACCTAGTAATCTCATATATAACGGGCCATTTGTATTAGAGAAATGGAAGCATGAACAAGAGTTTCAATTAAAGAAGAATGCTACATATTGGGATGAAAAGAAAGTGAAATTAGACGAGATAAACTTTCAAATTGTAAAGGATACAATGACGGCTGTTAATTTATACGAAGCTGGTGATTTGGACCGGGTTCCTATTAATTCTCAATTTGTAGACAAGTATAAAGGGAATAAGGAATTACATATGTCGAGCGAACCTGGAATTGCTATGCTACGTTTTAATGAGAAAAATAATGCGTTAGCAAATAAAAAGGTGCGTCAATCTATTTCATTAGCGTTAAATAAAGAAGATTTCGTTGCTCACTTTATTAATAACGGGGCCAAGTCTGCAAGCGGACTTGTACCGGCTGGTCATATACATGAAGAGACTGGTAAAGATTTTAGAAAAGAAAACGGAGATCTTTCTCCTTATAATTTGCAAAATGCGAAAAAGATTTGGGCAGAAGCGAAAAAAGAACTCGGAGTAGACGAAGTAAACCTCGAATTTTTAACATATGAACAAGATAATGCAAAACGTATGGCAGAATATATAAAAGGTGACTTAGAAAAGCATTTGCCAGGACTCGCGATACAAATTAAACAACAGCCATTTAAGCAAAAATTACAGTTAGAACAAACGGGAGATTACGATATATCTATGGCAAATTGGGGACCGGATTATAAAGACCCAATTAGTTATTTAGAACTCTTTACGACGGATAATCAGAATAACAAAATGAATTATTCTAACCGTCACTACGATGAATTAATAAAGAAAGCGAAAAGCGATTTAGTACTGGATCAGAAGAAAAGATGGGAAGCATTGCAAGAGGCCGAGCGTATTTTACTAGAGGATGCTGCAATCGCGCCGCTTTATCAAATGGGATCAGCTTACGTGCAAAAGGATTATGTAAAAGGGATTGAGAAGCATCAATTTGGTGGCGTTTATACTTATAAGAATGCTTATATTACTAAAGAATAAATACAAAAAACCTTACTTATTAAAAGTAAGGTTTTTTACGCATACATTCTATTAAACTGATTTTAATAAAGAGTAATAATTCGTGTCATAGGGGATATCATCTTGATACATATAATTTTTTAGAACGCCTTCTTTTTCAAAACCTAATTTTAATAGCACTTTATTGGAAGCTTCATTTTCAAGAAAGACAATTGCCCCAATACGCTTTAAGTGAAGTGTGTGGAAACCGTATGCTATAACTTCAGAAACAGCTTCCGTGGCATATCCACTTCCCCAGTGTTTAGGGAGGAAGGCATAACTTATATTGGCTCGTTTATGCTCAGAAGACCAATCGTGAAACCCGATTGTTCCAACGAGCTCTTTCTTGTCTTTTAATTCGATTCCCCATTTTATACCGCTTCTTGCATTGTAACTGAGCTTAAAGTTATGAATGACTTGTTTCACTTGATCAACATCTTGTAATGGTTTTTGGCCATAATAGCGCAGTACGTCAGTATTAGAAAAGCATTGTAGTATACCCGGTGCATCTTCTTCAGTAAGTTCTCGTAAAATGAGTCGGTCAGTTTTCAATTTAGGAAACATGCTTTCACTCCATTTCTTCTGAAACTAGAATGTGTTGTTATTATATAATTTAGTCTGAAAATAAAGATTATTCAAGAGGGAAGTATGGTTTTTATTTGTGATAAAATTGATTGTGGAATATATTTCAAAAAGAGGTTTGTATATGGAGAAAAATTCAATTTTAATTGTAGATGACGATCAAGATATTGTTCGATTTGTGAACGTGAATTTAATGCAAGAAGGTTTTAAAGTTTTTAGTGCTCATAATGGGGAAGAGGCTTTAGAAATAATAAATAATAACAGAATTCAACTTGCTATTTTGGATATTATGATGCCACAAATGGATGGAATAGAATTGTGTAGAAGGATTAGAGAGAAACATAGTTTACCAATTATGTTTTTAAGCGCAAAATCATCGGATGTAGATAAGGTAATAGGATTTAGTACTGGAGCAGATGATTTTATTGTGAAGCCGTTCAGTACAATTGAATTTATAGCAAGGGTGAAAGCTCAATTAAGAAGGTATACATATTTCAATCAAAATGCTGTCCAAGAAATAGAAAAGAAAATAAACATTAGAGGTTTAGAAATAGATGAAGTGTCGAGAACAGTAATGTTATATGGAGAAACAATCAATCTTACGAGAACTGAATATGATATTTTGTACTTAATGGCCGCTGCAAAGAATCGTGTGTTCACTATTGAAGAAATATATGAGAGCGTTTGGAAAGAAAGAGCCTATGAAAGTAATAATACAGTAATGGTTCATATTGCAAGATTAAGAAATAAAATTGAAGAGAATCCAAAAGAGCCGAAGTTTATTCAAAATGTTTGGGGAGTCGGATATAAAATTGAAGATTAAATCATTACAAGGCATTAGAACTAAGTTTTTTATCACATTCATATGTAGCATTCTGTTAGCAACTGTAAGTATAATAACGTTTCAAATTGTAATTGGAAATATATATAGTCATGTTACTGCGTTAGAGGAAAAATATTCACTTTTATATGTAATAGCTTTTTTAATTTTAACTACAATATACTTTGCATTCATGACAAAAACAATGATGAAAAGGTTATCTGAAATAAATAAGAACTTGAAAGAAATAAGTAATGGTAATTTGGAAATACATATACCTATTTCGAAAAATGACGAGATTGGTGAATTAGCGACGAATGTTAATAGAATGGCGAAAAGTTTAAAAGAGTCTATCGAAAATGAAAAAAAATTGCAGGAAATGAAAACTGAAATGATTAGTAATATTTCTCATGACTTACGAACACCTGTAACATCTCTAATCGGTTATGCGGACCTGTTAGGAAATCAGCTTCATTCAAATAGAGAAGAATGTGAACAGTATGTAAGTATATTAAAGCGAAAAAGTTATGAATTAAAAAATCAAGTAGATGATTTATTAGAGTATTGTCAAATAAATTATAGGGAGATTGAATTACATAAAAGTGTAGTAAATATGAAAGCGTTCATCGAACAAATCATGATTGATTTTGTACCACAACTAGATGATGCCGATATGAGCTTTTGTATTAATGGGGATAAGGAGTTACATGTGGAAATGGATGTAGCGCTTATGGTGAGGCTGTTCGAAAATGTAATTAGTAATAGTATTATTTATGGGAAAGACGGGAAACAAATTTTGATTCAAATTTCTAAAAGAGACAAGAATGTAGAAATAGAAATTAAAAATTTTGGACAATGTATTCTGAATGAGAACCTTCCTTACGTTTTTGAGAAGTTTTATCGTGGTGAAAAATCACGTAGCTCTCATACGGGTGGAAAAGGAATGGGACTTGCAATTGCGAGAAGTATAGCAGAGCTTCATAAAGGGGATATCACTGTGTGCAGTAACGAGAAAGAAACTGTTTTCACCATTGTTTTACCGCATTATAAAGAATTGTAAGAAAATCGTAAGTATTTCTTTTATATGTCGTAATTTTCACTTCGTATCATGTAGAACAAAGATATGAGGGGGGGATACAGCATGTGGAAGAAATATGTATTAGTAATTTTAGTTGCGTTTTTAATTATAAGTTGGAGTGTAGTTTATTTAGCTAAAGGCTTTATATCAGTCATTGTTTGGTGGGGTTTACAAGCTTTTAGCTTAGTATCAATCTTTATTTTGATAGGATCAGTATTACTATTTTTGTGGGAAGGCATTTTCAGAAAGCGAATAGATAGAACACTACTCTTCATCGTTCTTTTCTCTATAATTGGAGCTTGGCCTTTAGGATGGTTTGCGAACATTGGTAGACTTGCTTACCCGGCAGATGTGCATTCTACGAGCCCTAAAGTAGTCGTTCGCTTTCCTTTGAATGAACGAGCATTAGTGGGCTGGGGAGGCGATCGGTTAGAAACGAACTATCATGTTATAAAACCAAATGAACGATGGGCGTATGATATTCTTATTCCGCCTGCTGAAGTGAAAAGTAGTAATTTAGGGGATTATGGAATATATGGAGCGAAAGTGATAGCACCAGCTTCTGGAACAGTTGTATCTATCAATAATGATGAAAAAGATGTAGTTCCAGGAGAGGATGATTTTCAGTCAATGGCGGGGAATCATATTTATTTACGACTAGATGAATCAGGGACATTTTTGATTCTTGCCCATTTAAAAAAAGGATCAATTAATGTGAGGGAAGGACAACATGTAAATGAAGGAGAGGTTCTTGCTCAAGTCGGTAACTCCGGAAGTTCAAGTGAGCCGCATTTACATATTCATCATCAAAGGCAGGATCCATCCAAGGTGAGCATGTTTTTTTCGGAAGGATTACCACTTTACTTTCGAACTGAGAAAGGTGCGATAATGCCAGAAAGAGGTACATACATAAATGGCAATAAGAAAAGGTATTCCAGTTTTATTGGAATACCTTTTTCTATTACCCTACAAATGTTTGATACAGTAAGAAAATATTTAAAATGATAACAAGTGCAGCAATGATCCAAGCGATAAAGGTTGTTATGCGGTGGTTAACGAGTGCACCCATAATTTTTTTATTGCTTGTAAACATAATAAGAGGTACTAATGCAAAGGCAATACCGAATGATAAGACGACTTGGCTCATGACTAGAGCGTGAGTTGGATTTACACCTAAAGCGATAATAACTAATGGTGGAATCATTGTAATAAAGCGGCGTAAGTATAACGGAATATGCATTCGAATGAAACCTTGCATAATAATATCACCTGACATTGTACCGACAGAGGAGCTAGATAGTCCTGCGGATAAGAGCCCAATTCCAAATAAAGCAGCCGATACTGGACCGACTAAAGTACTGAACTGATTAAAAGCAACATTAAGGTCTTCAACATGCAAGCCATTTTTAAAGAATAGTGCAGCAGCAACAATTAACATACTCGCATTAATTGCTCCAGCGATAACCATTGCGATAATGATATCAATAAATTCGAAACGGAAAATTTTTTTCTTTTGTTCATCAGTTGTTCCAACCACGCGGCGTTGTGTCAATGCAGAATGTAAATAGATTGCATGTGGCATAACTGTTGCGCCTAATATCCCTGCTGCAAGTAATATACTGTCTACACCTTGGAATTTCGGAATCAATAGTCCTGAAAGAAGGGGACTTAATTCTGGTTTTGCATAAAAAACTTGAATCCCAAATGCTATTACTACAATAAAAATCATCCCTGTAATAATAGCTTCTAGTGGGCGAAATCCTCTGCGTTGAAACTCAAGAATAATAAATGATCCGACTGCTGTAATTAAAGCAGCTGGTAACATAGGTATTCCAAATAATAAATACAATCCGAGTGCTGCCCCGATAAATTCAGCTAAATCTGTAGCCATAATAACGAGTTCACCTTGTATCCATAAGCCGATAGACACAGGTTTTGGAAAGTGTTCGCGAGCTATTTCAGGTAAATTATTTCCCGTAGCAATTCCTAACTTAGCTGATAAAGTTTGAATTAATACTGCCATTAAGTTAGAAGCGAATATAACCCATAATAGTAAATATCCGTATTGTGAACCAGCAGCGATATTTGTAGCAAAGTTACCAGGGTCAATATAAGCTACGGATGCGATAAAAGCGGGTCCTAAAAACGGTAACAGTCGTTTCCAGCCTTTCGTTTCGCCACTTAAAGCTAAGTGTGCGGATTGAACAGTTGTACTTTGAGAAGGGACTTGTTCATCTTTTGATATATCTTTATTCATAGTAGTTTTCCCCTTTAAAATGTTAACTTGATGAAATTATTGTAAGTATTCTTATTGTTTATTTCAATACATTTAGATGTATTAGATGATATTTTTATTTGAACATAAATGTTTCCTTAGTGCAAATTATATGCCTTGCTGCAATGGATGGTGTCGTGTAATAAAAAATTGGGAGTTTATGGTGTGATGACGTGGGGAAACATAATGAATTAAAGGGCTATTTTTGAAATTTATGTGAACAAAAAGCCGATAATACAGCATATTAATTGATGGAATTGCATTTGTATGATATATAATATATTGGGATTACAACATAACCACAGGGTTTTGGTGTGTAATCTTGTTTTTTATTTTTGTTAACTGATAGAAAATAGTATAAAGAGTAGAAAATGGATTCATTTTCTTATTATATATGTTTTGATATGAACGTTAACTTATACATGATTTTAAAAATTAGATAGGTGGTAGAAATACATTGGCAACTACAAAACCATATAGAGTATTACTATATTACATGTACACAACAATTGAAAACCCAGAAGAATTCGCGGCAGAGCATTTAGCATTTTGTAATTCACTTGAATTAAAAGGTAGAATTCTTGTAGCAAAAGAAGGAATTAACGGAACTTGTTCTGGTACTGTAGAGCAAACAGAGAAATACATGGAAGCAATGAACAACGATCCACGTTTTGACGGTATCGTATTTAAAATAGATGAAGAAGAAGGGCATGCATTCAAGAAAATGCACGTACGTCCTCGTCCAGAGTTAGTTACACTTCGTCTAGAAGATGACATTAACCCACACGAAATAACTGGGAAGTATTTAGAGCCAAAAGATTTTTATGAGGCAATGAAACAAGAAGATACAGTTATTATTGATGCACGAAATGATTATGAGTTTGATTTAGGACACTTTAAAGGTGCGATCAAACCAGATATTGAATCATTCCGTGAATTACCAGATTGGATCAGAGAAAACAAAGAAACACTTGAAGGTAAAAAGATTTTAACGTATTGCACAGGCGGAATTCGTTGTGAGAAGTTTTCTGGTTGGTTAGTTCGTGAAGGTTATGAGGATGTAAGTCAGCTTCACGGCGGTATTGTAACTTACGGAAAAGACCCAGAAGTACAAGGTGAGCTTTGGGACGGACAATGTTACGTATTCGATGAGCGTATCGCTGTACCAGTAAACCAAAAAGAACATGTTATCGTTGGTAAAGACCACTTCTCAGGTGAACCTTGTGAGCGCTATGTAAACTGTTCAAATCCAGAATGTAATAAGAAGATTTTATGTTCTGAAGAAAACGAAGCGAAATATTTACGTGCATGTTCTCATGAATGTCGTGTAAGCCCACGTAACCGCTACGTAATACAACATGAATTAACGGAAGAGCAAGTAGCTGCTGCATTAGAGAAAATTGAAGCAGGGAAGTAAGCTGAATTAGTGTAATAAAAAAGTACTCCAAGTTTTAGTTTGGAGTACTTTTTCTATGTAGTTTTTGTCGGTAAGTCGATATATTTTGAGTTGCGCCGATATAATCGGAAAATCGCTCATAATAATTTCATTTACTGAATCCTGTCACGTATTTGAAATTTGAAAATAGTCTTCGTTACTTCTTATCATCTTTCTCTTTTATAGCAGAAAGTACAGTTTGTTTCACCCATGCTTTTCTTCGTTTATGTTGTTGACTCCATTGGTATAAACTTTGGGCACCTAAAATAAGTGAAATGACGATACCGCTAATTGCTATTAAAAGTGCGAAAAATTCCAGTGGTGACGATATTTTGTTTGAATCGGTGTTTCTTAAAAGGTCAATCATTGTAAATCCTAACATTTGGCCTACTACAGAGTAGAGCGTTAAAATTAATAGTAAAAGGCTATCTTTTTTAGAAGCGACATTTTCTTGATATTTAAATAAACTATCAAGATTTTGTTTTGCATTTGAGTATAGTACTTCAATGTTAAATAGATTTCTTAAGCGGAAGAAAATATCTTCACTCTGTGATTGGGATACTAGCTCTAAAGAAAAGTAATTCGCTGTAAATGAATTGATTGAATAAATTAATTTTTCTATTTCATTTGTATCTTGTTCAATATTTAACTCGGCATAAGCGTTTGCCATTTTTAATAAAACAACTTTATGAAATAGATTCAATAACAAGGCGTAATAAAACTCCCCGTACATTTGACTAGCAAGTTTAGCAAATTCGTGTTCACCCTCGTTTGTTATACATGTGAAAATATGTTCTTCCATAACAAAGTAGCGATTAGGAGCCCACCTTTGATAAGAATGTTTTATTAAATAATCTTGAATATAAGGAAGATTATTTGCGCTAATATAGGGCTTGCCATCGTCTGTTAATCCGGAAAGACTGGAAGCTCGGTATACATCGATTACATGAAGGTCGGACTTTTTGTTTATGGATAATAAAGTTTGTACATACATTCGTTGATCCTCAAAGAAGGGGAATGTTTGAAAGTAAGAACTCCGCAATCTCTTTTTCTCAAAGAAGTCTGTTACACCATGAAATAAATCACCGAATATAAGTTTTTCCACTTGTGAATATTGTTTTCCATTACATTCAATACAAATAGTCTCGTTTGTATCATTTTTAGTTTCAAGTACTCGGAAGCGGGCGGCGAATTCGATTGCTTCTGATAATGTCATGGTTGGAGCGGTTTCTACTTCTGTCCGAATTGTTAAGAAGCCAAGCTCATAAGGACAAAGTGTTACGTCAATAGAATGAATCTTGAAGGGAACGGAAATAAGATTTGTTGTTAAGTGTCCAGTTAAGTTCAGGTCTTTAGAATAGCGTTGCAATCCTTTTTGATGCTCTGAGTGAGGGAATAGTATTTTATTGGTAAATGAAAGATAGTATGCTTCCATATTTTGATGTGAAACTTGAAACTTTCCGTAGTATGTATTTTCATTTTCAAGATGATCGAGTCGAAAAGGGCGAAAATCATTTTTCTGTAAGAAAGGGAACATATTTTGTTCATATCCAGTTTTAAAAGAAAACGGGAATATGAATTGAAATATAGCTGTTGTTACATCTTTTTCCTCGATTGTTTGTATTGCCTCCATTTACATTGTTTCCTTTCATATATGCTATAAAAACAACATGCCCAAATTTATTTGAAAATAACCACTGTTTTATACTTGATTAAGAATGAAAATTCAGCTTATTTAGTAGGGGACATGTATAATGTTATGTATACGAAATGTTATAAAAATGTATTTTGAAAAGGAGGATGTTGTATGCGTATTTTAGTATTAGGAGCTGGTGGCGTCGGAGGCTTTTTTGGAGGGCGATTAGTCGAAAAAGGAGAAGATGTTACGTTTCTTGTCCGCAGTAAAAGAAAACAGCAATTAGAGGAAACGGGACTTGTTATTCGTAGTGTGAATGGGGATTTTTCCTTCCAACCGAAATTAATAACGAAGGAAGACCGAACTGCTCCATTTGATGTCATTTTATTTTCAACAAAAGCGTATCACTTAAACGAGGCAATTCAAGATTTGAAGCCGTTTGTAGGTGAAAATACTGTCATCATTCCATTGTTAAATGGTATCGCTCATGTATTACTATTACAAAAGGAATTCGGCGAAGAAAAAGTAATTGGCGGTTTATGCTTTATCGAGACGACGTTAAACGATCAAGGAGAAATTGTACAAACTAGCGCTGCCAACAGACTTGTCTTTGGAGAAATGAAGCTTCAAGATTCAGAGAGGATAAAGCATATTTCTAAAGCATTTGCAGGTACGAAATCTAGTTTTGTTTTAAGTGAAAACATTACGCAAGATATGTGGCATAAATATTTATTTATTACTGTAATGTCAGGTGTGACAACATTAATGCGTGCGCCAATCGGTCCAATTCGTGAGAGTGAAGGTGGACGTGATTTTATCCGAAATTTATTTGAGGAATCTGTACAAATCATGAGGGCATTAGGAGCTCCGGTAAAGGATAGTATTACCCAAGAACATATGAAAACGATTGATAAAATTTCGTATGATATGAAGTCATCGATGCAGCGTGATATGGAAAAAGGTTCGTCCATTGAAGGGAAGCATTTACAAGGATACTTACTAGATGTAGCAGAACAGTTTTCTATAGAAGCACCATTATTAGGGGCAGTATATCAAAATTTGAAAGTGTATGAAGAAATGCACCTTAATAAATCAGCAATAGAATTGGATGTATGAAAAAATAAAAAAGAAAGCAATATATAAGTGTATTGCTTTCTTTTTTTATGACAACTTATTTATTTCTTTTCGTTCTATCTGTCAAATTTATTTCCTGTTCACGTTTACCGTATAATTGATTAATTTCATTTGCTAATGCATCTAAATAGGAATCGGAAAAAATAGGCTTCTTTTCTTTAGACATATGGGTCTCCTTTATCAATTTTTTAGTATTCATTATGTATATTTACCGGCGGATTATGCGCAATCATTTAAATTTTTTCTTTTCAAAAATTTTTGTTTACATTTTGAAAATAAAGGAGTATTATAATCCACAGTTTCAATTTTCTAAATCGCTGAAACCGCATGGTACGGGGGACCCGTTCTTATGGATTAGTTCTTAATCCAATGGGGTGAATCCTTGAAAAAGGTAGGGCTACTCATAGGCCCGAATCCGACAGCTAACCTCGTAAGCGTTATATTGAGAAGGAAGGTGGAGCTTGTGCGACAAAAAATATAATGTCTACAAGTCTATTTCGTTATGGCTTGTAGACATTTTTTGTTTTCTGAAGAAATCGTTTATCGGCTGTAACTAGCAGAAAAGTTCGTACAAAATTATTGGAGAGTGGACAGCAGTGGTTTCATCTATCAAAAAGTTTTTAATTGGAAGGCCGTTAAAATCAACTGAGTTAGGAGAGCAAAAGCTTAATAAAACGAAGGCGTTAGCCATATTATCTTCTGACGCATTGTCATCGGTTGCATACGGACCGGAGCAAATTTTAATTGCATTAGCAGGTCTTGGGGCAATAGCTTATTGGTATTCCATTCCGATAGCTGTTGGGGTATTAGTGTTATTAACTGCTCTTATTTTATCTTATCGACAAATTATTTTCGCTTATCCGCATGGCGGAGGAGCGTATGTTGTATCAAAAGAAAATTTAGGGATGAATCCGGGGTTAATAGCTGGAGGGTCTTTATTAGTCGATTATATTTTAACTGTTGCAGTAAGTGTATCAGCAGGTACAGATGCGCTTACATCAGCTTTTCCTAGTTTACATGCACATAATGTAATCATTGCGATTATATTTGTTATATTTATTACTATTTTAAATTTAAGAGGGGTAACGGAATCGGCTTCCGTTTTAGCATATCCTGTTTATTTATTTGTTCTAGCACTATTTATATTAATTGGTGTAGGTATTTATAATATTATAACTGGTCAAGTTTCACCGACATTACACACGCCAATTGGAACACCAGTTGCAGGAATTAGTTTGTTCTTACTGCTACGAGCATTTGCTTCAGGAAGCTCTGCTTTAACAGGTGTTGAGGCGATCTCCAACGCAATTCCAAACTTTAAAGATCCTGCACCAAACAATGCAGCGAAAACATTGCTTGCAATGGGTGCATTACTTGCCGTTTTATTTTCAGGAATTGTCTTTTTAGCTTATTATTACGGAATTAATCCAAGTAAAGAAGTAACGGTTGTTTCACAAATTGCTGAACAAACTTTTGGACGTAATTTCATGTACTATTTCATACAAGGTACAACTGCTTTAATATTAATTCTTGCTGCTAATACAGGTTATTCTGCATTTCCACTATTAGCAGTCAACCTTGCAAAAGACAAGTTTATACCGAGAATGTTTATGATTAGAGGAGACCGACTAGGATACTCAAACGGAATTATTATACTTGGAATCGCATCGATTATTTTAATTGTAGCTTTCCAAGGACAAACGGAACATTTAATTCCGTTATACGCAGTAGGTGTATTTATTCCGTTTACCCTTTCTCAAACGGGTATGGTATTAAAATGGCTTCGTGAAAAACCTGAAGGATGGGCTTTGAGATTAACGGTCAATTTAATTGGAGCAGTCATTAGTTTTATCGTAATGAGTATGTTCTTTTTAACTAAATTCGCACAAGTTTGGTCGATCCTTATTTTCTTACCTGCAATCATATTCCTGTTCCACCGAATTAAGAAGCATTATGATGCAGTAGGCGATCAATTAAGTTTAAAAACTTGTGAGAGAATTGTTCCGATTGAAGGAAATGTAATTGTCGTTCCTGTGGCTGGTATGACACATGTGGTAGAAAATTCGTTGAACTATGCGAAGTCTCTTTCTGCAGATCAAGTTATCGCTGTATATGTTGCTTTTGACAGAGAAGAGGAAAAGAAATTTGAAGAGAAATGGAAGAAGTGGCAACCTGAAGTAAGACTTGTTACGTTACATTCTCATTATAGAAGTATTCTTCAACCGCTAACAAAGTTTATTGATACAGTGCAATATAAAGCGAGTGAATCAAATTACCGAGTTACGGTTGTTATACCACAGTTCATACCGAAAAAAGGTTGGCATAACATTCTTCATAACCAGTCTAGTTTACTCATTCGTGCGTATTTACTTTATAAAAGAAATGTTGTTATTACGACAGTTCCATATCATTTGAAAAAGTAAGAAGGTTTTTTAAGGATAGCTTCATGAAAGTGAAGCTATCCTTTTTGTGTATGCGCTATGCATAATTGCATACGACCTTAAAAAGTATATTAATATAATTTTTATATCTATAAGTACGTAGAGGTTTTTGTTGTGATATATGGATATTTCAATTGGAAAAGTGAAGCGGATTATATTTTGAAATAAGGACGGGAAAGCTTGAAAATAAAGGGAATGAAAATACTTCTTTACGTTGTATAAATAGCTGTGTTTAAATGACCTTACAGTACAAAACTTATATGAAAACAAAACGAAATTTCATACTTCTGTACGAAAAATATTTTAAAATGAATAATATTTCTGTGTAATATATTCACTGTACGAATGTGGGAATTGTGGTAAAAGAGAAATTTTATACAACCTTATTCATACTAACCACATATGAAAAGTTATGAAATGTTTTATAACAATAAGTAAGTACTGTAGCAATAAAAGTTGAGAGAGGTGGTTCATACATGGATCGCGGTGAGAACGTTCTCTATTTTAACCATCTCAAATTATGTGTAAGAAAATAGAATAATAAAATGCGATAGTAATAGTTACTAATACATAGGAGGAGTTAAAGTGAAAAAGACTTTAATTACAGGGTTATTGGTTACGGCAGTATCTACGAGTTGCTTCATTCCTGTAAGCGCTTACGCTAAGGAGGGGCAAACAGAAGTGAAAACAGTATATGCACAAAATGTAATTGCTCCAAATACATTATCCAATTCAATTAGAATGTTAGGATCACAGTCACCGCTTATACAAGCATACGGATTAGTTATTTTACAACAGCCAGACATTAAGGTGAATGCGATGAGTAGTTTGACGAATCATCAAAAGTTTGCAAAGGCAAATGTAAGAGAGTGGATCGATGAATATAACCCGAAGTTAATCGATTTAAATCAAGAGATGATGAGATACAGTACTAGATTTAATAGCTATTATAGTAAGCTCTATGAACTAGCAGGAAACGTAAATGAAGATGAACAAGCAAAAGCAGATTTTACAGGTGCATATGGAAAATTACAATTGCAAGTACAAAGCATTCAAGAGAGTATGGAGCAAGATTTATTAGAGTTAAATCGATTTAAAACGGTATTAGATAAAGATAGTAGCAACTTATCTATTAAAGCTGATGAAGCAATAAAAACACTGCAAGGATCAAGTGGAGATATTGTGAAATTAAGAGAAGATATTAAAAGAATTCAAGGGGAAATTCAAGCAGAGTTAACGACTATTTTGAATAGACCGCAAGAAATTATTAAAGGTTCTATTAATATCGGTAAACAAGTATTTACAATTACAAATCAAACTGCACAAACGAAGACAATTGATTTCGTTTCTATCGGTACTTTAAGTAATGAAATTGTAAATGCTGCAGATAGTCAAACGAGAGAAGCAGCTCTTCGCATTCAACAAAAGCAGAAAGAGCTACTACCACTTATTCAAAAGTTATCACAAACTGAAGCAGAGGCGACACAAATTACATTCATTGAAGATCAAGTAAGTAGCTTTACAGAACTAATCGATCGTCAAATCTTAACTTTAGAAACGTTATTAACGGATTGGAAAGTTTTAAATAATAATATGATCCAAATTCAAAAGAATGTTGAAGAAGGCACATATACAGACAGTAGTTTACTTCAAAAACATTTCAATCAAATTAAAAAAGTAAGTGATGAAATGAATAAACAAACGAATCAATTTGAAGATTACGTTACAAATGTTGAAGTACATTAAAAATAAGTAACGATATAGGGAGAGAAGACAAATGACAAAAAAACCTTATAAAGTAATGGCTCTATCAGCACTTATGGCAGTATTTGCAGCAGGAAATATTATGCCGGCTCATACGTATGCAGCTGAAAGTACAGTGAAACAAGCTCCAATTCATGCGGTAGCAAAAGCTTATAATGACTATGAAGAATACTCATTAGGACCAGAAGGCTTAAAAGATGCAATGGAAAGAACAGGTTCAAACGCTTTAGTAATGGATCTGTACGCTTTAACAATTATTAAACAAGGGAATGTTAACTTTGGTAATGTATCGTCTGTTGATGCTGCTTTAAAAGGAAAAGTGATTCAGCACCAAGATACAGCTAGAGGAAATGCGAAGCAATGGTTAGATGTACTAAAACCACAGCTTATTTCAACGAATCAAAATATCATTAACTACAATACGAAATTCCAAAACTATTATGATACTTTAGTTGCTGCAGTTGATGCAAAAGATAAAGCGACTCTTACGAAAGGCTTAACTAGATTATCAAGTAGTATTAATGAAAATAAAGCACAAGTAGATCAGTTAGTAGAAGACTTGAAGAAATTCCGAAACAAAATGACGTCCGATACGCAAAACTTCAAGGGTGATGCAAATCAAATTACATCTATATTAGCTAGTCAAGATGCTGGAATTCCGCTTCTGCAAAATCAAATTACAACGTACAATGAAGCGATTAGTAAATATAATGCAATTATTATCGGTTCATCAGTTGCGACAGCACTAGGGCCAATTGCAATTATTGGTGGTGCAGTAGTTATTGCTACAGGTGCAGGAACGCCGCTAGGAGTCGCGTTAATTGCAGGTGGTGCAGCAGCAGTAGGCGGTGGTACAGCTGGTATCGTATTAGCGAAGAAAGAGCTTGATAATGCACAAGCTGAAATTCAAAAAATAACAGGACAAGTTACAACTGCTCAATTAGAAGTAGCTGGGTTAACGAACATTAAAACACAAACGGAGTATTTAACAAATACAATTGATACTGCAATTACAGCGTTGCAAAACATTTCAAACCAATGGTACACAATGGGATCAAAATACAATTCTTTACTTCAAAATGTAGATTCAATTAGTCCAAATGACCTTGTTTTCATTAAAGAAGATTTAAACATTGCGAAAGATAGCTGGAAAAATATTAAAGACTATGCAGAAAAGATTTATGCGGAAGATATTAAAGTAGTAGATACGAAAAAAGCATAATCGAATAGGAATCGTTAGAGCGTTAAGTATTGATGAATGGTTTGAAGCTCCTGTTCAGTTGTGAGCAGGAGCTTTTTATCCCACTTTAATGGGCAGTAAGACCCCCACTGATTAAAGTTTCACTTTATACCCTTATAAAGAAAATAGGTGAAAAGTATGCAGAAAAGATTTTATAAAAAATGCCTTATAACGTTAATGATTGCTGGGGTGGCAACGAGTAACGCATTACCTTTACATCCTTTTGCAGCAGAACAGAACGTAACAACATTGCAAGAAAGTGTGAAAAATTATTCTCTCGGGCCAGCGGGGTTCCAAGATGTAATGGCACAAACGACATCGAGCATATTTGCAATGGATTCATATGCAAAATTAATTCAAAATCAACAAGAGACTGATTTAAGTAAAATAAGTTCCATTAATAGTGAGTTTAAAGGAAATATGATTCAGCACCAAAGAGATGCAAAAATTAACGCGGCATATTGGTTAAATTATATGAAGCCGCAAATTATGAAAACAGATCAAAATATTATTAATTACAATAATATTTTTCAAGCTTATTATAATAGCATGTTAATAGCGATTGATCAAAAGGATAGCGGAAAATTAAAAGCGGATTTAGAAAAGTTGTATGCGGATATTGTAAAGAATCAAAATGAGGTAGATGTATTATTAGGGGATTTGAAAGCTTTTCGCGATAGAATGGCGAAAGACACAAATCGTTTTAAAGAGGATACAAATCAATTAACAGCGATTTTAGCAAGTACGAATGCCGGTATCCCAGCTCTAGAGCAACAAATCAATACATATAACGATTCAATCAAAAAGAGTAATGATATGGTCATTGCTGGTGGTGTACTTTGCGTAGCGTTAATAACATGCCTTGCTGGCGGACCGATGATTGCCGTTGCGAAAAAAGATATCGCAAATGCAGAAAGAGAAATCGCTAATTTAAAGGATAGAATTTCTGGCGCACAAGCAGAAGTCGCAATTTTGACAGATGTAAAAAATAAAACAACAAATATGACTGAAACGATTGATGCAGCAATTACAGCACTGCAAAATATATCAAATCAATGGTATACAGTAGGGGCAAAATATAATAACTTATTACAAAACGTAAAAGGAATCAGCCCTGAAGAATTTACGTTTATAAAAGAAGACTTACATACAGCGAAAGATAGCTGGAAAGATGTAAAAGATTATACAGAAAAATTACATGAAGGCGTGGCGAAGTAAACAGTGGACTAGTTCCGCTGTTTATTTTTTTATCCTGTTTTTTGTGAAAGTTGGACTTGTAATTTGATATTTAAATTTGTCATGTTTTTTATTCATGTAGTTTTAGGGTAATGTTTAATCAAATCGATACTAATACCCTAGATAAACTTCTGAACAAGCTTTTTATATGTAATGTTTTAATGAAAAAAGTTATAATGTAAGCAAAACTAAAAATTGGAAAGGAAATACTGGAACATGGAAAATTATCTATTATTTATCCTTACAGCAATGTTAATCATAATGATGCCTGGTCCTGGTTTTGCACTAGTTACAAAAAACACTATCTCACATGGTAAAAATGGTGGGATAAAGACTGTTTTAGGAACGATATCTGGAATGATGATTCATACAATAATGGCTACGTTAGGACTCTCTGCTATCCTAATGAAATTTGCTATGTTATTTACATTTATAAAATATGCTGGGGCTTTTTATTTAATTTACTTAGCTGTAAAGTCAATTAAAAGTGCCTTACATAAAAAAGAAGATATATTAGGTTCAGTAGAAATGGACTCTAAGGATATTGGGGCAATTAAAAGCTTTAGACAAGGATTTACTACGGCAATTTTAAATCCAAAAACTGCTGTGTTTTTCCTTAGTTTTTTACCCCAATTTATTGTGAGTAATCAAAATCATTTCCTCCAATTTCTTTTATTAGGAGTCACATTTACGACTTTGACAGCAATATGGTATTTACTTTATATCTCACTCATACGCCAATTAAGAACTTTTCTAAGAAAAGAAAGAGTGAACCGTACAATAGAGGGTGTTACGGGAGCAGTATTATTAGTATTTGGAGTGAGATTGTTTTTCCAAAAATAAATATGTATATGAAAAGAGAAATAATCAATAGTGGTTATTTCTCTTATTTACTTATTCTAAAACTACCATTTTACAATTGATTTTACACCTTCATACTAATTTTATACACGTATCTAATTTGAACGTTAAAAATAAGTTCCTCAATAACCTGACCGGTTTGTTTTATAAGAAAAAATCTTACATTATGGGGATTGGGCTGATAATCGGTAGGGGGATGGACAAAAAACATTGATTAAAGTGTCATTGCATATATTAAGGGAAGTAGCAGTATAGGCGGATAAAATTCAGTAGTCGAAATTTCTTGCATAAAGCTGTATAATGCTTGTAACGAAAAGGAAATACAGGAAAGGATATGTAACGAGTTACTATGGATAAAGATAAACAACAATTAAGCGTTGAAGTTGCAAGATTATATTATCAGTCAGATTATAGTCAGCAAGAAATTGCTAATAAATTAAATATTTCAAGACCGACAATTTCTAGACTATTAAAGTACGCGAAAGAAAAAGGATTTGTTCAAATTAGTATAGCCGATCCATTTGCTGATTTAGATAACGTTGGAAATTTACTGAAAGAAAAGTACAATTTGTTAGAGGCACATGTCGTATTTTCTCCAGTACCAGAATATGCAACGATTACAGAGTATATTAGTAAATATGCAGCAGAGTATATGGAAAAAACGGTTAAAACTGGTGATATCGTTGGTGTAAGCTGGGGAATGACGATGTATGAAATCGCTAGAAAAATCGTACCACAACATGTAAAAGGTGTAGAAGTTGTCCAGTTAAAAGGTGGTATTAGTCATTCGAGTGTAAATACATATGCGAATGAGACCATTGCTTTATTTGCAGATGCTTTTCAAACGACGCCAAGAAATCTACCCCTTCCAGTAATATTTGATAATGCAGTGACAAAGGAATTAGTAGAGCAGGATCGACATATTCATCACATTATCGAAATGGGGAAACAAGCGAATATTGCAATTTTCACTGTAGGAACAGTGCGAGACGAAGCGCTATTATTCCGATTAGGTTATTTCGATAAGGATGAAACAAGTTTACTCAAAAAACAATCGGTCGGTGACATTTGTTCACGTTTCTTTGATGGAGACGGAAATATTAGTAGCGAAGAAATTAATCAGCGTACAATTGGAATTGAGTTAGAGGAACTGAAATTAAAGAAACGTTCTATTTTAGTTGCAGGTGGTAATAGAAAAATAAAAGCAATTGATGGTGCGTTACGTGGCGGGTATGCAAATGTATTAATTATAGATCAGCATACAGCAAAAGAACTGTTACATTATAAAAAAGATTAGAAATAAAAGGCTTTCTCAAGATGTTAATTTTGAGAAAGCCTTTTATTTTGTTATGTATGAATTATGGAGTGTTTTTGAATACAAATTGCCTTTTTTAAAATAATTATGGATATTGAGATACATACTACCATTGTTAATATAAAAGTTTTCATTTTATATATGAAGTGTTTCTTAGTTAGAATGTGCTTTATTTACTACAAGAGATTCCCTTCTAAAAAAGAATGAACAAAATTTCAAAAGTGTATTTACATTTGTTCAACTAAGAGTTAGAATGAAGTTGTTAAAAGATATGAGGAGTGAAGATAATGAATATTGCAAAGTTAATTGACCATACAATTTTAAAAGCTAATACTACTAAAGAAGATGTTATGAAAGTAATCGAAGAAGCAAAGGAATATAAATTCGCTTCTGTTTGTATTAATCCTACATGGGTGAAGCTAGCTGCTGAAGAATTAGCTGGACATGACGTAGATGTTTGTACTGTAATCGGTTTCCCATTAGGAGCAAGCACTACTGAAACAAAAGCTTTCGAAACAAAAGATGCTATTGCAAAAGGTGCAACTGAAGTTGATATGGTAATCAACGTAGGCGCTTTAAAAGATGGCGATAACGAGTTTGTTGAAAAAGATATTTATGAAGTAGTACAAGCAGCAAAAGGAAAAGCTCTTGTAAAAGTAATCATTGAAACTTGCCTATTAACAGATGAAGAGAAAGTACGCGCTTGTGAATTATCAGTAAAAGCTGGTGCTGATTTCGTAAAAACTTCAACTGGATTCTCAACTGGCGGAGCAACTGCTGAAGACATCGCATTAATGCGTAAAACAGTTGGACCAAACGTTGGTGTAAAAGCATCTGGTGGCGTTCGTACACGTGAAGATGCAGACAAAATGGTAGCTGCTGGAGCTTCTCGCGTTGGAGCAAGTGCTAGTGTTGCAATCGTATTAAATGATGCAAAAGGTGCTACAGATAACTACTAATCATTAATGAAGTCAAAAGCAATAGATACACTTTACTTTGTGTATCTATTGCTCTAATAATTGAAAAAAATGTAAGCGGATACGAATGGGAGGAGACGGCTTATGAAATACTTAATCGGTATTTTTGGCCTCGTATTGATTTTAGGTATCGCTTGGCTTGCTAGTAATAATAGAAAGAAAGTCAAATATCGCCCAATCATAACGATGGTTATATTACAATTTATTTTGGGGTTTTTATTATTAAATACAAGTGTAGGGAATATATTAATTAGCGGAATAGCAGATGGTTTTGGAGAACTATTAAAATATGCCGCTGACGGTGTGAATTTCGTATTTGGTGGATTAGTAAATCAAAAAGAGTTTTCGTTCTTTTTAAGTGTATTAATGCCAATCGTATTTATATCAGCTTTAATCGGTATTTTGCAACACATTAAAGTATTACCTATTATTGTGAAATCTATCGGTCTAGCATTAAGTAAAGTAAATGGAATGGGGAAACTAGAATCATATAATGCAGTTGCATCTGCGATTTTAGGACAATCTGAAGTGTTTATTTCAGTTAAGAAACAATTAGGGTTATTGCCAGAGAAAAGAATGTATACATTATGTGCATCTGCAATGTCTACCGTTTCAATGTCTATCGTCGGATCATATATGGTGTTATTAAAACCGCAATACGTTGTAACCGCTTTAGTTCTTAACTTATTCGGTGGTTTTATTATCGCTTCTATCATTAACCCGTATGAAGTTACTGAAGAAGAAGATATGTTAGAAGTACAAGAAGAAGAGAAAAAGACTTTCTTTGAAGTATTAGGGGAATACATTATAGATGGATTTAAAGTTGCGATTACAGTAGCAGCTATGCTAGTTGGTTTCGTTGCTCTTATCGCATTCATTAATGCAGTGTTTAAAGGTGTAATTGGTATCTCATTCCAAGAAATCCTTGGTTATGTATTTGCACCATTTGCATTTATTATGGGTGTACCTTGGCATGAAGCAGTTAATGCCGGAAATATTATGGCAACAAAATTAGTATCAAATGAATTTGTCGCTATGACAGATTTAGCACAAGGAAACTTTAATTTCTCAGACAGAACGACAGCGATTATATCTGTATTCTTAGTTTCATTTGCAAACTTCTCTTCAATTGGAATTATTGCAGGGGCAGTTAAGAGCTTAAATGAAAAGCAAGGGAATGTAGTCGCAAGATTCGGTTTGAAATTACTTTTCGGTGCAACATTAGTAAGTTTCTTATCAGCAACAATCGTTGGCTTATTATTTTAACAGATTCATATCATATAAAAAGGAATGGTGATTGTAATGAGAATGGTAGATATTATTGCAAAAAAACGTGACGGCAAAGAATTAACGACTGAAGAAATCAAATTCTTTATTAATGGATATACAGATGGAAGTATCCCTGATTATCAAGTGAGTGCGCTTGCAATGGCAATCTTCTTTAAAGATATGACAGATCGTGAACGTGCAGATTTAACGATGGCAATGGTGGAGTCTGGAGAAACAATCGACTTATCAGCAATTGAAGGAATTAAAGTAGACAAACATTCAACTGGCGGTGTTGGTGATACAACAACATTAGTATTAGGGCCATTAGTAGCTGCTTTAGATGTACCGGTAGCAAAAATGTCTGGTCGTGGTTTAGGACATACAGGCGGAACAATTGATAAATTAGAAGCGGTAGAAGGATTCCACGTTGAAATTACGAAAGAACAGTTCATTGATATTGTAAACCGTGACAAAGTTGCTGTTATTGGACAAACAGGAAACTTAACACCTGCCGATAAAAAGATTTATGCATTACGCGATGTAACAGGAACAGTAAACTCAATTCCTTTAATCGCAAGTTCAATTATGAGTAAAAAAATTGCAGCTGGTGCTGACGCGATCGTACTTGATGTAAAAACAGGTGCTGGCGCATTTATGAAAACAGAAGAAGATGCAAAAGAATTAGCACATGCAATGGTACGTATCGGAAATAATGTAGGACGTCAAACTATGGCGGTTATTTCAGATATGTCACAACCGCTTGGATTTGCTATTGGTAACGCTCTAGAAGTGAAAGAAGCGATTGATACGTTAAAAGGTGAAGGTCCAGAAGATTTAACAGAATTAGTACTTGTATTAGGAAGTCAAATGGTCGTACTTGCGAAAAAAGCAAATACACTAGAAGAAGCTCGTGAAATGCTAATTGAAGTTATGAAAAACGGAAAAGCAACTGAGAAGTTTAAAGAGTTCTTAAGTAATCAAGGCGGAGATAGCTCAATTGTAGACAATCCAGAAAAAATGCCACAGGCGAAGTATGTAATTGATGTACCTGCAAAAACTTCAGGTGTTATTTCTAACATTGTTGCAGATGAGATTGGTATTGCAGCTATGTTACTAGGTGCTGGCCGTGCAACGAAAGAAGATGAAATCGATTTAGCGGTAGGATTAATGTTACGTAAAAAAGTTGGCGATGCAGTAAAAGAAGGCGAGCCATTCGTAACGATCTATGCAAATCGTGAAAATGTAGAAGATGTAAAAGCAAAAATCTATGAGAACATTTCTATCGCTGAAACAGCAGTAGCACCTAAATTAGTTCATACAGTGATTACTGATTAATCATAATCACATTTACTTTGAGGAGGAAATAATATGGATAAGAAAAAATGTATTGAAGAAGCAAATAAGATGTTAGCAAAAGCATATATTCCGTATTCAAAATTTCCTGTTGGTGCAGCGTTAGTTACGAAAGAAGGTAAAATCTATACTGGTTGTAATATAGAAAATGCTTCTTATGGTTTATGTAACTGTGCAGAAAGAACAGCGATCTTTAAAGCAGTATCAGAAGGTGAACGCGATTTTAGTTACTTAGTTATTACAGGCGAAACGGATGGACCGATTTCACCATGTGGTGCTTGTAGACAAGTAATAGCTGAATTCTGTGAACCGAAAATGCCAGTTTTACTAACGAATGTAAAAGGCGATGAAAAAGAAGTGACTGTTGAGCAATTACTTCCAGGCGCTTTCTCGATAGAAGATTTAAAATAAGTTGAAAAGCCATTCCACAAATATGAATTGTGGGATGGCTTTTTTATTTTCAAAAATTGAATGTAATATTTTGTTCATATTCCGTTCATAAACTTTGCTTAAAATAATTGCAGCGAATATAGAAAGTTTACAACAGGAGGAATAGAATGAAGAGATTATATAATGCGGCATTCATTTACTTAATTATTGGTTTATTATCAGGAGTATTTGCAAGAGAGTATACGAAAGCACAAGGAATTAAAGGATCCACAATGTTGCAATTGGTGCATACACATGTATTAGTGCTCGGTTTCGTATTCTGTTTAATTGCTTTAGCTTTATGTAAAGTATTTCATGTACAAGAAACAAAGAGCTTTCGTGCATGGTTTGTTGTTTATAATGTAGGATTAATTTTTACTATTGCTACAATGCTATGGAGAGGTCTTCTACAAGTAAATGGAACTGACTTTAACGGTTTAAGCCATATGGCTGGATTAGGTCATGTTATTATAAGTATCGGGCTCGTTTGGTTTATGATTTTGCTCAAAAAGTCTGTGAAATAGATAGGAGTGGGGAGAGTATGATAGCACTTTTATCAAGTATTGTAGCGGTTTGTATGGCTGTTGGTGTCATGTTTCTGCGCTTTAAAGCAGCGAAAAAACCGGTAACGAAAAAGAAAATTATATTACCGCCAATTTTTATGAGTACTGGTGCAATGATGTACTTCTTACCAGAGTTTCGATTAACATCGTTAGAAATAGTAGAGGCAATTAGTGTAGGACTTATTTTCTCTATATTTCTAATTAAAACAACTAAGCTCGAAATAAGGGCCGAACATATATTTATGAAACCGTCAAAAGCATTCATATTTATTTTAGTCGCATTATTGGCTGTACGAGTAGCGTTAAAATCATATTTAAGTCAATCAATTGATTTAGCACAGTTAAGTGGAATGTTTTTCTTACTCGCATTTGCGATGATTGTATCGTGGAGAATTGCGATGTATCGTTCATATGCTAAATTAGAAAAGACAATAAAAAGAGCTGGAATTTCTAAATAGGAATTCCGGCTCTTTTTATGTTTTATAAGATTGTTTTTCTCGCTTTAATTTCATTTGCTTAATTTTAAACGTATTTGAGCATCTTGTAATGCAGCTGGTGTAACGTTAAGACCATGTTGATCAACAATTTTTGTGTTTAATAAAATGGAATCTAAGCTTCCACGAAATGTTTTTGTATAGTTTTGACGCAACATTTGTTGCTCTTGTTTTTCATCAACTGTTAATCCAGATGCTTTTTCTTTTTTTGATAATTCGTTAATACGGAATAAAATGTTTTTCATTTGATTCACCTCTAGTTAGAATTAATTATATTAGTTACTTACTAATTTATAGTTATTGTAACGCTTAATTTTTATTATGTCAACACCATCTAAATGGTTAAAAATTGACGAAAAATTATAACAATAATAAAATGAATAACAGAGGACAATTTGCTTTACAAGTATACATAGAATGCTAGGGGGATTATTATGAAATCAACATTTTTTGCTCAAAATAGAGAACGATTAGTAAACACATTACCAGATGAATCTATTACTATTTTATTCGCTGGACAAGCACCTCATATGTCAGCGGATGCACATTATAAATTTGTGCCGAATCGAAATTTTTACTATGTAACAGGAATCGATGAACCAAATGTTATTTTCATGTTGAAGAAGTTTGGAAATAGTGTAGAAGAAACACTTTTCATTGAAAAGTCAGATCCAGTAATGGAAAAATGGGTCGGTAAAACAGTTTCTAACGAAGAAGCAGAGAAAATTTCAGGTATAAAGAAAGTTGTATATTTAGATAGCTTTGAAAAGACAATGTCAAATATACTTTTTACAGAAAATGTGAAGCATCTATATTTAGATTTAGAGCGTCGTGAGTGGAATGGTACGGAGACAAAAACGCTAGCATTTGCTAAACATGTAAGAGAGCAGTATCCACACGTTTTAATTGGTAATGTATATCCGAATATTTGTGAATTACGAGTGTTTAAAACAGAAGAAGAAATTGAAATCATTAAAGAAGCGATTGCTGTAACGAAAGAGGGTATTTACAACGTACTTAAGCATGCAAAAGCTGACATGATGGAGTATGAATTAGAAGCTCAGTTTGATTTCACACTGAAATCATCTGGCATTAAGCATCATGCGTTCAATACAATTTTGGCAAGTGGAAAAAATGCTACAGTTCTTCATTATGAAGATAATGATGCACAAATTCAAAATGGTGATTTAGTACTGCTAGATTTAGGCGCTCAAAAAGACTACTATAACGCTGATATTAGTTATACTTTCCCGGCAAATGGAACATTCTCTAGTCGCCAAAAACAAATGTATAATATTGTATTAAAAGCATTGAAAGAAACAACGAAACTCATTAAGCCAGGAGTAAAATTTGCTGCATTAAATGAGCATACAAAAAAGGTACTAGCAGAAGAGTGTAAAGCAATTGGTTTAATTCAGGAAGACGAAGAGTTATCAAAATACTATTATCACGGTGTCAGCCATTTCCTTGGTTTAGATACGCATGATGTAGGAACATATAAAGAGAGAGTGTTAGAAGAAGGTATGGTTATAACAATTGAACCTGGTCTTTATATTGAAGAAGAATCAATTGGAATTCGTATTGAAGATGACATTCTTGTAACGAAAGACGGACATGAAAACTTGTCAAAAGATATCATTAGAGAAGTTGAAGAGATTGAAACGTTTATGAGAGAAAATAATGTGAATGTAAAAGAAAATGAAGTGGTTACAAAATAATCATTAGTAGAGGCGCTCAATTTTGGGCGTCTTTTTATTTGGTCCATTGCACATCTCCATATTTTCTTGAAAATCATTTTTTATAATGATTTTTGAAAAAGAAAAAGGAGGGGTTTTCCATGAAGCGATTTGTATTAACAGCAGTTACAGTCTCTGTCATATCTTTAATTGCTGCATGTTCCGCGACCACAAATACAACAAACGATCATAAAAATATGAATGATAAAGGAACACCACAGACTGAAACGGCTACAAAACCATTGAAAGTTGAAAAAGGATCAGAAGTGACTTTAATAGCGAAAGAAGAAAAACAAAAATTAAGTAACGGTGTTATTGTTCCAGTCTGGACATTTAATGGCTCATCTCCTGGTCCCGAAATTCGGGTGAAAAAAGGCGAAACGGTGAAAGTAACATTGAAAAATGAATTATCTGCACCAGTATCTATTCATTGGCATGGATATCCTGTCCCAAATAGTATGGATGGAATTCCAGGCGTGACGCAAGATGCGGTTGAATCTGGAAAAAGTTTCACCTATGAATTTGAGGCGAATGTACCAGGAACGTATTGGTATCATTCACATCAAGATTCTGTAAATCAATTAGATAGAGGTTTATATGGAGCGCTCATTGTAGAAGATACAAAGGAAAAATATGATAAAGATTACACATTAATGTTAGATGAATGGGTAACAGATAAAGAAGAGATTAATAAACAGTTAAAAGAAATGACAAAAGGGCAAAAAGGTAATAAATCTAAGGATAATGAAAATACGAAAAAGAATGATGATATGAAAGGAATGGACCATGGAAATATGAAGATGGAAGGTCATGATATGAGTATGTATGATTTATTCACAATCAATGGTAAAAGTGGGGATTTAGTAGAACCATTAAAAGTGAATAAGGGAGATAAAGTTCGTCTTCGACTCGTTAATGCTGGTTATCTATCACATGATATACACGTTCACGGTCATGATATAAAAGTAATTGCGACAGATGGTCAACCAATAAACGATCCAAAAGTTATAAAGGATCAAGTAATTTCAATCGCACCGGGTGAACGTTATGATATTGAATTTACTGCTAATAATCCTGGGAAATGGTATGTTGAAGACCATTCAGAAAATAAAGGTGCAAAAGGAATGAAAGCTGTTATTGAATATGAAGGTAGTAAAGAGATGAAAGACAAAGCAAACGAAAAAAAGAAGTTATCAAAATTAGACATGACGAAATATGGTACTAAAAAATTAGGAAGTTTCACGTTAAATCAGCCGTATACTGCCACATATAATATGGACTTGAATACGCAAATGAATGGAAATGAAATGGTATATACAATTAACGGAAAGGTATTCCCAGATATTGACCCAATTCCAGTGAAAAAGGGTGACTTAGTAAAAGTAAAATTAGTAAATCGCTCTAAAATGGACGATCACCCGATGCATTTACACGGTCATTTCTTCCAGGTGTTGAGTAAAGATGGAAAACCGGTAGAAGGTTCTCCGATTGTGAAAGACACTTTGAACTTAAAACCAGGAGAAGAATATGGAGTAGCCTTTGTAGCAGACAATCCAGGTGAATGGATGTTCCACTGTCATGATTTACACCATGCTTCAGCAGGAATGGTAACAGAAGTGAAATATACAGATTATAAATCTGACTATGTTCCAAACCCAAACATTCCTAATAAGCCAGAATAATATGAAGCAGTTATCCTATGGATAGCTGCTTATTCATTTTCGTTGCAAGAGTCAATGTATATGTTGATCATGAGCGGGTGAAGATGGGGGAGTATGATCTGGGAATGTCACGAATACGGCAACGATAATTACCACACTAATTGATAGTAATAACAAAAAACGCCGTTGAATAAAAGTAGAAAAGGTTTCTGATAGAAGCTGAATCATACATGACATAGTTATTGTTATCGTAAGTAAAAGACTAATAAACAGTATACTATGCGCTTGTTGAGCATTTAACATTTCTGTAATCATTGCTCCCATCATACTTGCCATTAATCCAGAGAACATTCCTTCTAAAGCAGTGAATAGGTGAAAACGTAGACCGACTAAAAAACCTATACAACTACTAATCAAAATAGCAAGCAAAGTAGAATATAGTAATTCTCCTTTAAAAAGAATACCTAAATAAAAACCTATACTTAAACCCGTACTCATACTAAAAGACATAATAAATACCATATACTCCATTAGGGTACCCTTGCGTTTAGATATATATGATGTAATAAGAACCGAGATACAACAAAGTGTTAAGGCGGTTAATGTGTAAGCGAACATCATGATACCTCCCTGTCCTATCATTTATTTCATCATATGTTCATATGGAGAGTACTTATGCTTATTTATATCTGCATATTATCTGCACAATTTATTAGAAGTGAGTTCGATATAATGTTCAAATAGTGATGTGTTCTTTTAGTAGGTGAGGATCTGTAAAAAAGCATTACGATCATAGTAGTTACAGAGGGAAAAAGTATTATTACTTTGAGAGAAATATATATAGTAAAAATGAATGGAAAGGATGATCCACTTTTGAACATCTTTTTTGTGAATAAAAAGGAGTTAGGATAGTAAGCAAGATAATGAAACAGAGCTTAATTATTTGTTTTTCGAACGATAATAAGGTGGTCGTAAGTTAAAACAATGTTGTATTCAGAGTTATTGCAAAGTTCATTTATAGCTTTGATAACTCCTGGAAACTGCTCGGTATAATCGTGAAATAGAATGAGCCCACCATTTACAACACGTGATACATAATGAGTGATGTCGTGTTTCACACTAGAATATTCATGATCACCATCAATAAATAATGCGGCAATAGATTTAGGACAATCATCGTAAGCTTGTGTACTAAACTTTCTTATTGGAATAACGAAATCTTGTAGTCCGTGGTAATTTATGTTGAACTGAAATGAAGGGTAATAACAATCAAGGAATGGATCAATAGCGTAGATTGGACGTTTTCTGTTACTCAATAGAGAACTTCCCAGAGCTAAGGCAATTGTACTTTTTCCTTTATAGGAACCGATTTCCACTATATCTCCGTCTAAGTGATCTAGCGTTGAAGATAAGTGTAATAGAGCAAATTGCTCATGCGGCGATAACCAGCCTTCGGTATGCTCTATAATTGCTAATAAGTCGTGTATACTTACTAGACTTTTCATATTAACATCATCCTTTTCAAGTTTATTATAGCTTATGTTAGTAGAAAAAAAGTGATATGGTTGTAGAGTTTAACTTTTGTACAATTGAATTCACATTTATATTGTTTTAAATATAGGAGAAATAATATGTGAGTATCTCTATTGTGAACATATAAAGAATAAGCGTATAATATTATAGTTATCCCATTACTGGGAATAACCCGCGAATGATAAATAAGATTGTTGTTTTATCATCGCCTCTAAACAGATAGACAATGAAAGTAACACTGGAATACAGATAGGGAGTTATAAAATGAAATTAATTATTGCCGAGAAACCAGATCAAGGTTTGGCTCTTGTTTCACAATTTAAATATCGCCGGAAAGATGGCTATTTAGAAGTAGAAGCGAATGAGTTATTTCCAAATGGAGCGTACTGTACATGGGCAATTGGTCATTTGACGCAGTTATGTAATCCAGAGCATTATCACGCAGAGTGGAAAAAATGGTCACTTAATACGTTACCGATGATTCCAGAGCGTTTTCAATTTGAAGTAACAAAGTCAAAGTATAAGCAGTTTAACGTTGTGAAACAGCTGTTACATAATCCACAGGTAACAGAAATTATTCACGCGGGCGATGCTGGGCGCGAAGGGGAATTGATTGTACGAAACATTATTAATCTTTGTAACGTGCAAAAGCCGATGAAACGTCTTTGGATTTCATCTTTAACGAAACAAGCTATATACCAAGGATTTAAAAATTTATTAGATGAAGCAGATACAATTAATACGTACTATGAGGCGTATACAAGGTCATGTGCGGACTGGGTCGTTGGTATGAATGCATCGCGTGTCTTTAGTATTTTGCTAAAGAAAAAAGGAATGAACGATGTATTTTCCGCTGGTCGTGTACAAACACCAACGTTAGCGTTGATTGTAAAGCGTGAGAAAGAAATTGAAAATTTTAAGTCTGAGCCGTTTTGGGAAGTGTTCGCAACCTTTAATATAGAAGGAAAGAAGTATGAGGGGAAATGGGAGAAGGATAGTGAATCCCGCTTAAAAGACCCTGATATGGCAAATAAAATTGCAGCATTTTGCCAAGGGAAACCGGCTGTAGTAAAAGAAATGAAAACGGAGCGTAAAGAGTTTCAGCCGCCGTTTTTATTTAATTTATCAGCACTGCAAGCGACAGCTAATAAAGCTTTTAAATTTTCACCGAAAAAGACGCTTGATATAACACAAGCACTATATCAAAAAGGGATAGTTTCTTATCCGCGTTCGGATTCTAACTATGTTACACAAGGAGAAGCAGCGACGTTCCCTGATATTTTACAGAAGTTAAGTCAGTTTGATGAATATAAAGGGTTATTGCCAGCACCAATTGAATCGATTATGAATAATAAGCGTTATGTGAATGAAAAAAAAGTTACAGATCACTACGCTATTATTCCGACAGAGCAAGTTACAAATCCAAGCAAACTATCAGGTGATGAAAAGAAAATTTACGATATGATCGTAAGAAGACTGATTGCGGCGCATTATGAAGTAGCAATCTTTGACTACACAACGATTACAACTCTTGTAGATGAACGTGCTGAATTCATTTCAAAAGGAAAACAGCAAATTCAAGAAGGTTGGCGTAAAGTTATTTTCCAAGATGATAAAGATGACGAAACAATTCTTCCAATTGTCGCAGAAGGTGAACAAGGAAAAGTTGTAAAGGTGAAAGTGAAAGAAGGAAAAACACAGCCGCCGAAGCGTTATACAGAAGGACAACTTATTACGTTAATGAAAACGGCGGGTAAGTATTTAGAGAATGAAGAGCTGGAGAAAGTATTAAAGAAAACAGAAGGTTTAGGTACTGAGGCAACGCGTGCAGGTATTATTACGATGCTGAAAGACCGTAAATATATAGATGTGCAGAAGAACCAAGTGTATGCAACTGATAAAGGGAAAGTCTTAATTACCGCAATCGGTGATAAAATACTAGCTTCACCAGAAATGACAGCGAAATGGGAGCAACGCCTTGCGGAAATTGGTGAAGGAACAGCATCACCAGCTACATTTATGGAACAAACGAAAAAGCTATCAGCTAAAATTATTGAAGATGCGGTAGAAATGTCGGAGAAATGGGACTTCACTGGATTACATGTGGAATCGATTGAACGAAAAGGATCGAAATTTACAACAGGTAAAAAGGTTGGTAGTTGTAAAAAATGTGATGGAGATGTGATTGATAAGTCCACATTTTACGGTTGTTCAAACTACAATACAACGCAATGTGATTTTACCATTTCAAAGAAGATATTAAGTAAAACAATTTCGCAAAAGAATATGACAAAGCTTTTAAAAGGTGAAAAGACCGATTTAATTAAAGGCTTTAAAAAAGGCGAGAAAACGTTTGATGCGAAGTTAGAGTGGAAAGATAATAAGATGAATTTTGTGTTTGAGAATTAAGTGGTTTTAACAAATAAAAGGTTAAGTTTGAAAAAGCATGACAATTTTATGTCATGCTTTTTTATTTTGTATGCTAACGATAAAAAATATTTGAAAAGATAGTATTTAAATAGGGCGTTTATATTATCTTTACCATTTATTTTATATAAGAGGAAAAAATAATTAAGAGAAAGTGAGAGTAGTTTATACGGATTTTTGTGGGAATATGCAATAAAAATAGCATCTTAAATAATAAAAATTTATTGTAAAACGATAAAATTTATATTAAAATCAAAAACAGAATAAATAATTGTGGTACTTTTTATAGAAAAGGTAACAACTTTATTTTTTATTAGAGGAGGTATAAATATGGACATTAACAATTTGATTATTGAAAATATGGATAATCCTCATGAGTTGGAGAGAATGTATAGAAAAGATCCAAAAGCTTTTAAAAAATCATTCTCACAAGCATGGGATGAAAATCCTGATTCTCAGGTTCTAGCTGCTTGGTATGAAAGGATGCATTTTAAGGAAACGGAAAATGCAGAAAAAATAGCGCTATTTCAAAAAGGTTTCTTATTCATGGGCATGTTAGCTATTCTAGCTGGGCTAAGCACTAGAATTATTTTCCACTTTGTTGAGCAGGAAGCAATTGCTCCAATTAACCTAGCTTTTGGTGTAATTCCTTTTATTGTTGCTTATTTTATTTACAATAATACGCCGAAAAAAAGTATTATTTATTTCCTTGCTGCGTTGTTCCTAATTTCCGGATTGTATCTTAATATGTTGCCATTAAATTATAAAGACAGCAGCATCCTTGCTTATTTACATCTTCCTATATTGTTATGGGTCTTAGTAGGACTTGCGTTTACAGGAAATGAATATTCAAAAGGTAGTACAAGATTAGCGTACATAAAATTTAATTTAGAATATTGTCTTCTCTATGCGAGCATGGCAGTGAGCGGAATGGTACTAGCGGTATTCACCATGAAGTTATTTAGCTTCGTTGACTTGGATATAGGAGAATTCTATTTTAGTAATGTTGTTTTATTTTGTGCTGCGGCCCTCGCTATTGTGGCTACATACTTAGTATCAATGAACCTTAAACTTGCTAAAAATATTACACCATATATAGCTAAAATTTTTAGTCCGCTTGTACTGATTACATTGTTGATCTATCTTATAACGGTTATATGGAGTGGGAAAAATCCATTCTTGGACCGCAATTTCCTAATGGCCTTCAATGGAATACTCCTTGGTGTATTGGCTGTTACTATATTTTCTATCGTTGAGAGTGACTCGGACGAGAAAAAGAGCATTTCAGATTATATAAATTTTGCCCTAATTGTTTTGGCGCTTATTATTGACACTGTCGCATTGTCAGCCATCGTATTCAGACTTTCTTCTTACGGGATTACACCTAATAGACTTGCTGTTTTAGGCGTAAACATACTGATTTGGGCAAATCTCATTTGGATTATGTTTTCCTATATACGTTTTCTACAAAACAAATCAGGACCGACAGCAATCCAAGACGCCGTTACGAAATATTTGCCAATCTACGGACTTTGGGCAGCGTTCGTCATATTTACTTTTCCTTTAATGTTTAATTAGAAAGACTTTGTTAACTGGATAGAAAAAATATATTGAAAGTACTTTGATGCAATATATAATTAATTTAGATAATGGAATAATGACTTCTTATAAAGAGAGGTGGAGGGACTGGCCCTTTGAAACCTCAGCAACCTAATATTACATAAAGGTGCTAAATCCTGTAGGATCTAAAAGTCCTAAAAGATAAGAATTTGGGTATAAGTAAACCTTCTTCTTGTTTTGAAGAAGGTTTTTTGTATTTTACAGGATGGTGACGAAGAGAAGGAGAAGAAGAATATGTGAGTAGAAGGGAGATTACAGTGAATAGTGAAGTTAGTAATAGAAAAGAGAATAGCTCTAGTATATGGAGTAATAAAGTTTTTTCTTATTTTTTCTTAGCAAGTTGTATTTCTTTAATAGGTAATTCTATGGTTACACTTGTTTTACCATTATGGGTAATGAAATTAACAAACTCGCCATTACTCGTTTCGGGGGTAAATATTGCGATTGCAACGGCAGCGATTCTGTTTGCTCCTATTACAGGAACATTAGCGGATCGAATGTCGAGAAGAGAACTTATGATAGTTGCAGATGTGATAAGGTGTATTGTCATGATTTTAATTGCTGTAATAGCATTTTATAATAATATGTTGTACATTCCATTACTACTTTTACTAATTTTACGCTCAATTGGAAGTGCCTTATTTACACCAGCTTCAAATGCAGCGTTAGTTACATATGTGGAAGAAAAGCATGTTCAGCAGGCGATTACATTGAGACAAGTATCAATACAAATCATATCGATCGCAGTTCCTTTGATGGCGAGCTTTTTGATTGGTATTTTTAGTTTTCATGGAGTATTTGTGTTAGATGCACTTACATTCTTTATATCGTTTTTAATTTTGATGAAAATTAAATTTCCACGTGAATTGAAAGTGGAGAAGAAGAAGCCGTTTTATGAAGATTTTAAAGAGGGATTTTCTATTATTAGTAATAATAAATCGCTGAAAATCTTACTAATGAGCGCTGCAGTCATTAACTTACTTGGAGCAGCGTGTATGCTTTCACTGCAAGTAATAGTCGTTAGAGAGATGGATCTTTCTACGCAGTGGTATAGTATCATCTTTGCGGCATCTCCGATAGGGATATTAATTGGGGCATTTATTACTAAAAAAATCCGTGCATATAAAACAATAACAACAGCATTTATATTTACTGCTACTATGGGGATTTTTAACGCTGCAATGGGTACGACATTGAATCCAATATTATTTTCAGTTTATTATTTTCTGTCAGGGATAGCTTTTGGAGTGAGTAATGTATATTTCGGGGTACTGTATAGAAAGTTAATTCCAAATGAAGTACAAGGAAGATTCTTTGGTTTCCTAAACTCGTTATTATTAGTATCAACTCCGATTGGAATTGCAATAACGGGGTATTCCTTAGAGTCAATTTCAGCTTCCATTATATTTATTATAATTGGTATCATTACATTTTTAGTTTCAGTTATTTTATTTTTAATAATGAATAAGGGTGGATAATTTTATAAATGCTCGATAAAAAAACGTCCCGAATTAGGACGTTTTTTTTATTATGTATATCGCTGTTTTTTCTTAATAAACAACAACACTTGTGAAACACAAGCAAGTACTGGCAGTTCAATCAACGGTCCAATAACGAGTGCAAGCGCAATAAGAGGTTCGTCTGGAAAAGCTGTTACAGCAATAGCGAGTGCAACAGGCGAGTTTCTTGCTAATGTTGTTAAGCTTAGACTAACTGTATCTTTATAAGATAAACGCATCATGCGTCCGATAAATTGTCCTAGTATAAAATTAATGATGAAGAACAATAGAACAGGAATGAGTAATAGTAAAACGACATTCATATTTTGTAGTAAATATTTTCCTTGTGATGCAAACATCGCTACGATTGCTAAACTTAAAAATACAATTTGAGCAGAGCTGAAAAACGGGATGAGTTTATTCTCGAGTGTTTCAGCTTTTTTCATTTTATTCATAATGAATTTTGTAGCGTGTGCAAGTATAAATGGTAAGATGATTACGATAACAATACTTTCCACTAAAACAGAAACAGCTACAGTCTTCATGACACCAGCAAATAAAAATAAATAAATGGGAAGGAGCAGTACTTGCAATATTAAATTTACAGGCAAAATAGCAGTAGAAAGTGCTACATTTCCTTTCGCTATTTCAGTAAAGATTAAGTACCAATCTGTACATGGAGTAACCATTAACATAATAAATCCAACCCAAAGTGCCGGATGGTCTGAAAGAAATAGAGCGCCTAACCCCCAAGCTAGTAAAGGTGTCCATACAAAATTAATGGTGAGGCTCGTTCCAGCAAATTTTAAATTACGGAATCCATTTTTTATTTCTTTCAATGGAATGCTGAGGAATAATCCATACAGCATGAAAAATAAGAAGGGGACAATAAATTGCTCTGAATACATATGTATCAAATTAAATTGTCCGAGTACGATGCCGCATGTAACAGCAAAAAGAATAATAAAAGTTTGAATCTTTTCTATAGTGCTCATGAGTAAATCCTTTCTAAATATGAATTGCCCTCTCTACATCCATTATACAAACAATAAAGTTACAATGGGTGTATGAATTGTATTGCGGTCGTTATTTTTAATTCGAGATATTATTTTATATTTAAAGTTACTTGACTAAAGTAAGTTACTGTATTACAATCACTTACATAAGGTAATTAAATAACAAAAAGTTTTTGTGTTTGTACTTAAGGTATCTATTGGAACTTTTTACTAGAATAAGAATTTTTATGATGATGAATAATGAATATGATAAGAAAGTTTAGGTGAAGAAAATGGGATTATTTAGCTCGTTATTTGGTAAAAAAGAAGAAAATACAAAAGTAGAGGGGAATAAAACAATGTCAAAAGTATTATTTGTAAAAGCAAACGATCGTCCAGCGGAGCAAGCAGTTAGTTCAAGAATGTATGAAACATTTGTAAGTGCTTATAAAGAAGCGAACCCAAATACAGAAATTACGGAGTTAGATTTATTCGCATTAGATCTTCCGTATTACGGAAATATTGCTATTTCAGGTGGATACAAACGTAGTCAAGGAATGGAGTTAACAGCAGAAGAAGAGAAGGCTGTAGCTACGGTAGATCAATATTTAAATCAGTTCTTAGAAGCTGATAAAGTTGTATTTGCCTTTCCACTATGGAACTTCACAGTGCCAGCACCATTAATTACGTATATTTCATATTTATCTCAAGCTGGAAAAACATTTAAATATACAGCAAATGGTCCGGAAGGTTTAGCTGGTGATAAGAAAGTCGTTGTATTAGGTGCGCGTGGTTCAGATTACTCTTCAGAACAAATGGCTCCTATGGAAATGGCCGTTAATTATGTAACGAATGTACTTGGGTTCTGGGGAATTACAAATCCAGAGACTGTTGTAATTGAAGGGCACAATCAATATCCAGATCGTTCACAACAAATTGTTGAAGAAGGTTTAGAGAACGTTAAAAAAGTAGCGGCGAAATTTTAATTGATAATAAATGTAAAAAACCAACATGGATGACCATGTTGGTTTTTTAGTCTATTTCTATGTTAAAAAATGTATATTTATAAAATAAATGAAAAGTTTGAAAATAGTATTGCAAAATATTATATAGCAAACTATAATGAGTTCAAGAATAGTTGATAGTCGAATTAAAAATTCAGAAAATTCAATTAGTTAAAAATGGAAAATGAGATAAGGAAATTTGAATGGGGGTTATATTATGGCGAATAAAGTACCGTTTTCGTTCATAGTAGTTATTGGATTAATGTTATTTGCACTATTTTTTGGAGCAGGAAATTTAATATTCCCGGCAATGTTAGGGCAATCGGCAGGAGAGAATGTATGGATTGCTAACGCTGGATTTTTAGTAACAGGAGTAGGTTTACCATTACTAGGTGTACTAGCATTTGGTTTTTCGGGTAAAGATGATTTACAGTCATTAGCAAGTCGGGCTCACCCAGTGTTCGGGATTGTGTTTACAACAGTTTTATACTTAGCGATTGGCCCGTTATTTGCAATACCAAGAACAGGAAATGTTTCTTATGAAATTGGTCTTAAGCCGTTTATGCCAGAGGGAATAGGCTCTACACCTTTAATTCTTTTCACAATTGTATTTTTTAGCATCACTTGTTTTTTTTCGCTAAATCCCGCGAAAATTGTCGATATTGTTGGAAAAATCTTAACGCCAATTAAGTTAACTTTTATCGGTATATTAGTAATCGTTGCTTTTATACATCCGATTGGAGATATGCAAGCACCAGTGGAAGCTTATACATCACATGCATTCTTTAAAGGGTTCCAAGAAGGGTACTTAACAATGGACACACTTGCATCATTCGTATTTGGAATCATTATCATTAATGCAATTAAAGAAAAAGGTGCGAAAACGAAAACACAGATTATGATTGTTTGTGCAAAAGCGACAATCATTGCAGCATCTATTTTAGCAATTATCTATACAGCTCTTTCTTATATGGGTGCTTCAAGTGTTGCAAAGCTTGGACATTTAGAGAATGGTGGAGAAGTATTAGCGAAAGTTTCTAACTACTATTTCGGATCATACGGCGGAATATTATTAGGATTAATGATTACAGTAGCGTGTTTAACAACTAGTGTGGGACTTGTATCAGCATGTTCTTCATTCTTCCACAAGTTATTCCCAAATGTCCCTTACAAAGCAATTGCAATCATACTATGTGTATTTAGTGCAGTTGTTGCAAACGTAGGATTAACACAATTAATCGCAGTTTCTGTTCCAGTATTAACAGCAATTTATCCACTAGCCATTGTATTGATTTTCTTAACATTCTTCCATTCATTATTCAAAGGAAGAGCTGAAGTTTATCAAGTGAGCTTAATCGTAACATTTATCATTAGCTTATTCGATGGATTAAGTGCAGCTGGCGTTAACATTGAAGTAGTAAGCCAAGTGTTCACTAAATTCCTTCCGATGCAAGAAGTAGGATTAGGTTGGATCTTCCCAGCAATTATCGGTGGATTTATCGGATATGGCATTAGCGTTTTAAAAGCAAAAAATCAAGTTCAGCCAGCTAGTGCGAATAAGAAAATAGGTTAAATAAAAAAGTTATAGAACTTGTTTCTATAACTTTTTTTGTTACTATTAATAATGAAAGAAAATAAAGTAGTAGGGGAAATAAAATGAAAAAAACAATTGATCATATCGGCATCGCAGTTCGAGATATAGAAAGTACGATACGTTTTTATGAAAAGGTGTTGTTAGGAACTTTAATAGATCGTTACGTAAGTGAAGCTCCTGGTGTGGAAAGCGAAGTAGCCATTCTTGAAGTGGATGGAGATAGAATTGAATTACTTGCGCCTACGAATAATACGACATCTCCAATTGCACGCTTTATTAAACAAAAAGGTAAAGGTGTTCATCACGTTGCGTATCGTGTTGATGATTTAGATGTAGCTTTAGAAGAGTTAAAAGAACAAGGTATTCGAACGTTAGAGCATACACTTCGAATTAATAAACACGGCAGAAGATTAATATATCTTAACCCAGCGGATACAGAGGGAACAATCATTGAGTATTGTGATTATCCGGAAGAGAAATAAAGTTCAACCTTAAGCAAAGGAGTTACATTATAATGTAACTCCTTTTTATTTATGTATTTGTGTGAGGTGACAAAAAAGTTATACATTTTATAAGAAAGTCATATCTTATATAAAGATGTAGAATGAGCTGATTATGCTCCTCTTCCGCGGCAATATGTTACAGGGGAGACTAATTTGTAGCCAACTATATATTTTTAGGTAATACAATATAATATAAATAGTTAATTACATGTATTGGAGCGTGGCTATTTGTGACGATTTCATATAGTGCTGAAAATTTTAACGTATTATTTGTTAAATCTGGTGCTTCTGTATATTTTCCGGTGTTAGAGGAATCTATATTTAATAGTTTGAAAAAAGCAATTGGTAATGTAACGATGGTAACATACAAAAATTTGGTGAAAACAGCTTTAAAGATACAGCCCTCACTCATTATTGTATTCCATGGTTTTGAAGAAGGAATAAGTAAGGGGATTCAAGAGCTAAAACAATATAATTTTACGACTGCACTCTGGCTTACAGATGATCCTTACTTTACAGATGTGACAAAAAATTTAGTGCTTGATTATGATTATGTTTTTACACAAGATACAGGATGTATTGATTTTTATAAAGATTTAGGCTGCGATAATGTTTATTACTTGCCTTTAGCGGCAGAACCTCCTGCATATACGCCGATACGTACGGAAGAGGATTATTTATTTGATATTAGTTTCATAGGGACTGCTTTTGATAATCGGCTAGCGTTTATTGATTCAATTGCAGAGTATTTAGTGACTAAAAACACCTTAATTATAGGATGTAACTGGGATAGACTAAAAAACTATGAATTATTGAAGGATAAGATTATACTTTTACCATTTTTGGTTTATAAAAATAGTATGGAATATTATACAAAAAGTAAAATTAACATGAATATACATCGATCGATAGAGGATGTAACATTTAATATAAATAGAGTAAAAATAAATGCTTGTTCCATTAATAATCGTACATTCGAAATAGCTAGTACAGGTGCTTTTCAAATGACGGATATTCGTTCAGATTTGGAAAAGTGCTATATTCCAGGGGTGCAAATTGAGACATTTACTTCATCGGTTGATTTTATAGAGAAAGCAGAAAGGTATTTGGCAAATCCAGCACAAAGAAATAAAATTGCGATGGAAGGATTTAGAAGAACACTAATTGAACATACATATGATAAAAGGGTAAAAGATTTATTGGAAATAATTAGCGTTAATCCTAAAAAAGAAAGTGGAATTTAAAAATAGGGTTAGGATATGCAGAAACATAAAATGTTTAAAGAACAAGGTATTCGAGCATTAGAGCATACACTTCCCATTAATAAGCATGATAGAAGGTTATTTTATCTTAACCCAGCAGATACAAAAGAAATGAGCATTGATTATGGTGATTATCTGGAAGAGAAGTAAAAGAATTGTATTAAGAAAAGGTGTTGCGTAATAACGTAATGCCTTTTTTGTTTCTTCGGCTATTTGCGAGCGATAAGACTACCACCTCAAAAATCTGCGAGTATGAGAGAGTTAGGTGGGAGCTTACCGTCCATAAAGGCCTGACTGGCGTGGGCTAAGAATTAGGGGGGAACAAAAACACCCACTGATAAAAATTTTACTTTATGTATTTCACACTTTCTTCACAAATGATTCACGATAACTTTTCTTCTTCAGGAACTTACATAAATATATTTTATGATATAATTACAATCGACTTTAAAAATGTAAGTTGTATCTATGAAGGTAGTTACTATTTTATTAGAAGTTTAGAGGTGAGAGAGAAATAAAGAGTTATACTGTATAGCAATTTATATTTAATCAGGTTAATATTTCGCCGGGGAATTGAACTTGGGAAGTTAAAGGAATGGAAGTATAGCGATGAGTAAGAAAGAAGTGAAATGATTGTGAAAGTAATGAAAAGGTTAGGGGCATGGCTATTCATTGTATGTGTGCTTATTATATCGATACCAAAAAGTGCATCTGCTCATGCGTACATTGTGAAATCCAATCCTGCTGAAAATGAAACGTTGAAGCAAGCACCAGCTGTTGTGAAAATTGAATTCGATGAGGATATACAAGTTTCGCATTTTAATACATTGTTTGTAAGAGATACATCAGGTACAAGAGTAGATTTAAAAGATGCTCATATCGATAAGAAAAATAAAAAATTATTAGAAGCAGGGTTAAAAGAAAATTTGAAAAACGGACTCTACTCTATTCAGTGGAAAGTGATTTCAGCTGACGGTCATCCTATTCAAGGAGTGATTCCGTTCCGAATTGGATCAGCAGAAGCGGGAGCAGACGATTTACAAGTAGAAGAGATGGGATATGTTCCACAAATAGATATGATTATGGAACGTGGCGTTCTATATACAAGTTTCTCACTATTTATAGGAGTGCTATTCTTTAATCTTATTATGTACAAAGGGAATGCAATCTCGGTTCAATCAAGAAGTAAAAAAATAATATGGATCTCATTAATTGGCATATTCATTAGTTTACTATTCAATCTACCATTGCAAACGAAAATAAATGCTGATGTTTCATGGCTAGAAGCATTCAATCCTTTACTATTAAAAGAAACATTACAGCTCTCTGTTTTTAGTTACGTATGGCTCACTCAAATGGCTCTTATTAGTTTGCTTATAACCGTTACGTATTTTGCGCTGAAGTGTGAAAAGCTATCGTCGTTTAAAGTATGGAGCATTCCGATAGTATTGTTTATTGGGATACTTGTTATGAAAGCCTTTAATAGTCACGCATATGGTTTAAAGTTTAAAGAAATTGCTGTCGTTATGGACTTTCTACATTTATTCGCAGCCTCATTATGGATTGGCGGTCTATCAACCATTATTCTTCTTTTACGTAAAGAGGATGACAAGTGGAGTATGTATTGGGATATGATTAAGCGTTTTTCACCGTGGGCAACAGGTGCTGTCATCGTGATTTTAATAACAGGTCTTTTTAACAGTACATTTTTTATTCCAACAATCCACTCGTTATTTGATACGAAGTATGGATTAGCTTTATTAGCAAAAATACTTTTATTCATTTTCATGGGGATATTGGGAATTGTTCATTATGTGAAAGGGAAAATGAGAGCGCAGCAAGGATTAGGCGCTACAGTGAAAGTAGAGTTTATCATAGGAATTATTATTTTCGTAATCGTAGCTTTTATGACAAACGTACAAACACCGCCGATGCCACCTACTGGACCTTTTACAGAGAGTAAACAATTAGATAATGGATATGAACTTACTTTACATGTAAGTCCTAATAAAGTAGGACAAAATACATTCCATATTACTTTAAAGGATGAGAACGGACAACCTGTTACTGATATGGAGCAAATTATTTTAACTACGCAATCATTGGATATGAACATGGGAAAAGGCTCATTTAAAGTTTCGGCCGTTTCACCAGGAGAATATGAAGCGGAAGGTATGTATATTAACATGACAGGAAACTGGAATATACAAGTGCACGGATTAACAAAATCTCTTGATAGCTTTGATGCGGATTATAAATTTATAGTAGGCGGCAGATAAAGAGAAGGTATAAATAAAAAGGAGTTAATAAAATGAAACGTATAAAAAAAATTGGCACAACAATGATCGCAACAATTATTGCAATGGGCATTTTTTCGTTACCGGTTAGTGCGCACGTCACTGTGAAGCCAGCAACTTCAGACGTAAATTCTTGGGAGACTTACACGATAAAAGTACCGGTTGAAAAGAATGTTGCAACGACAAAAGTTACATTGAAAATACCGTCTGGAGTAGAGTTCCAACAGTATGAACCAGTGCCAGGATGGAAAGTGGAAGAACAAAAAGATAATGATGGAAAAGTGAAAACTGTAGTGTGGGAAGCAACAGGAGAAGGGATTTTACCCGGTCAGTTTCAGCGATTTACTTTCGTCGCTAAAAATCCGGATAAGGAACAAAAAATAGCTTGGGATGCATATCAACAATATAAAGACGGAGAAATTGTTGAATGGACAGGCGATGAAAAAGCTGAAAAACCACATTCACTTACTACAATTGCAAAAGGTACGTCATTAACAGGTGAACATGGTGAAGTGTCTAATGTAGAAAAGAATGAAAGCACTAGTAATATGCAATTGATAGCAATTGTCTTATCTATTTTAGCGATTGTATCGTCGGTAGGTGCATGTGCTTTTGTGGTACGTCGTAAAAAATAAGTAAGATTGAAAGGTCTATGGAATAGTAAGAATGAGGATAGTGGAGAGCTTGAATCTCCAAATTCTTTATACTGTAAAACCATATAATTCCCCCTTATGATTAGAATTGTTAGTCTATTTGTATATGTTAGAGAAAATATTCTTACTACTTAAATATCATCATACAATAAAAAAAGAGTCTACAAACGTAGACTCTTTTTTATTTCACTTCAACCTGCTGCCTTACAGCAAGTGTTTTCGGCTTTATATTTACGAAACAAATACTCACCACAATAAATAATAGTCCGATGAATAAGCTAATAGTAATGGCCTCATGTAAGAAAATTGAGCTTACAATAATAGCGATTAGTGGAATAAGAAATGTATAAGCCCCAACTTTACTTGCTTCACCAGCTCCAACAAGAGTAAAGTATGCAAGCCATCCCATTGCAATAACAAAGAATGAAATAAAGAGTAGTACGCTAACAAATGGTATACTCCAAGCGATACTAGACCAGCTTTCAAACTCTGAACCAAATCCAATTAAGCAAAGTCCACCAATAATGAGCTGCAGTGTTACCATCCAAATGGAATTAACGCGGTGCCCAGTCTTCTTAATAAATACTGTTCCAAGTGCCCAGCCAATAGCGCATCCTATCGCGAGAAGGATTCCGATAATAGAAATATGTCCAGTTAAACTACTAGAGCTAATAACACCTACGCCAATAAATCCAAGAACAAGCCCGAAAATTTTTAAGCCGTACATAGATTCTTCAAGCCAAATCCATGAGAAAATGCCGAGTAAAACTGGTTGTAGAAATACGATGGCGGAAAATAGCCCAGCAGGCATATATTGAAGGCCGACAGTTTGTAATCCGTAAAATATAATGATGTTAAGTAAAGAAGAAATAACGTATAAATGCCAAGTTTCTTTTAAGTGTAACTCTTTGTATTTCGGTAATGCGAAAAGGAGTAAAATGAATCCTCCAATTAAAGTTCGAACGCCTGCAAATAAAATGGGTGGTGTATAATGCAGGGCAAACTTAGATAAAGGCCAATTGATTCCCCACATGAAAACGAGAAAGGTAAGGATGATGGCCGTCTTAGTTCGAGAAAGCTGTGTCACGGTAAGACCTCCTTGTTGTTATTCATTTCACTATGATATGATATCGACTGTAATAAATAAAATGAATCTTTTTTATAAGGAGTATAAGTGATTAGTTATGACCATTACACAACTGCAAGTATTAATAAAAACTGTTGAGCTAGGTAGTTTTACGAAGGCTGCTCGGGTGTTAAATATGACGCAGCCAGCTGTAAGTCACGCCATTTCTAGTATTGAGTCAGAGTTAGGAGTTACGATTCTTATACGTGATAAACGAAAAGGATTAATCGTTACGGATGTAGGAAACAGAATTCTTGTACATATTAGAGAGATTTTGAACGGTGTAGAGAAGATTGAACAAGAAGTTGCGATGGAGAAAGGACACGAAGTGGGGACGATTCGAATTGGGAGTTTTCCGAGTGCTTCTGCACATTTCTTACCGAAAATGATAAACCATTTTAAGGAGAAGTATCCGAACTTAGAGGTCGTTCTTTGCGAAGGAACAATTAAAGAAGTTGAAGATTGGTTAATATCGAGGGTTGTTGATATAGGAATTGTTATTTTGCCTAATAAAGAGATGGAGATTGTCCCATTAACGAGGGGGAAAATGGTTGCTATCTTAAGAGAGGATCATCCTCTTTGTAAGAAGGACTCTATTGCAATTAGTGATCTAGAGAATGAACCAATCATATTATGTAAGGGCGGATACGAACCACCCATTATTGATATGTTTAAACAAGCTAACGTACCACTTCGGGCTGAGTATGTAATATCGACCGTTACTACAGCTTTAAATATGATTCAAGAAGGGCTAGGTATTGCAATATTAGCTGAATTATCTTTAACGAATTTACCACAGAATGTGCAAACGAGAGAATTGGAGCCGCAAGTATGGAGAGAAATTGCTTTAGCTGTTCCTTCATTGAAGGACTCTTCAATCGCTGTGCAGCTATTTATTGAGGAATTTCAAGTTCTATTTGCAGAATGACAAGAGGTGTCCCATATATCTTAATGGGACACTTTTTAATTTGCTTATAAAAAATTTATGAAAAGGATTGACTTATCTTTTTGTTGTAACTATAATGATTACATCGAGGTGGTGATCACGATGAAAATTAGTAGCCGCTTTTCTATAGCTGTTCATATTTTATCTATTTTGAAAAACAATCCATCTTCACTTTGTACTTCAGACTATATGGCTGAAAGTGTAAATACGAATCCAGTAGTTATTCGCAAAATCATGTCGTACTTGAAGCAAGCTGGATTTGTATATGTAAATCGCGGCCCAGGTGGTGCGGGATTATTAAAGGATTTACATGAAATCACATTGTTGGATGTGTATCATGCAGTAAATGTAGTCGAAGAAGACAAGCTATTTCATATTCACGAGCAACCAAATCCAGATTGTCCAATTGGAGCGAATATTCAAGCTGTATTAGAAGTTATATTAATACAAGCGCAATCTGCGATGGAAGAAGTTTTAAGAAATATTACGATGGGGCAGTTGTTTGAAACTCTGCAAGAGAAAATGAATGCTTAAATCATATTTATATTTTTTTGTTATTAATGTAACTGATTTGATTACAACTATAAAGGTAAGGTGTCAAAGTTATGACTGTAAAAATGAAAGTATACTCAGATTTTATATGTCCATTTTGTTTTTTAGCAAAAGGTCCATTAGATGAGGTAGCGAAAGAGAATGATGTAGAGATTGAATGGATGCCATTTGAATTACGTCCAAGTCCATATTCAAAAATAGATCCATGGAATGAGCCGGAAAAATTAGGTTCATGGGACGCTTTCATTCTTCCAACCGCGAAAAAGTTAGGAATCGATATGCGTTTGCCGCGTGTTTCTCCGCATCCATATACACATTTAGCTTTTGAAGGATGTCAATTTGCGAAGGAACGTGGACTTGGAAATGAGTATCATCACCGTGTATTCACAGCATTTTTCCAAGAAGAGCAAAACATTGAAGATATTGATGTTTTAACAAAATTAGCGGTAGAAGTAGGTCTTCCTGAAGCCGAATTTAAAGATGCTTTAGTAAATCGAAAATATAAAGAAAAGCATCAAGAAGCAATTCAGCACGCATATGATGAGGCAAATATTATGGCTGTTCCAACTGTCATGATTGGAGATGAAGTCATTCAAGGACTTGCTAGTAAAGAAACGCTACAAAGAGTAATTGATAAAGAAATTGAAAAGGAAAAAACAAATTCATTTGAAGGTATGCAGTGTAATACAGATGGATATTGCTAAATCGCTTGTTATGAAATAACAAAATAAATTATAAAACAAATATTTGGAGGAATTAACATGTCAGCAACTACAACAAACTTAAAAGAAGCAATCGTGAACCGTCGTTCTATTCGTAAAGTAACAAAAAACGATGCAATTACGAAAGAAAGAATTGAAGAAGTTTTAAAAACAGCTTTACACGCACCAACATCTTTCAATATGCAAAGTGGTCGTATGGTTGTATTAATGGATGGAGAACATGAAAAGTTTTGGGATATTGTTAAAGAAACATTAAGAGCCCGCGTACCAGCAGAAAACTTTGAAGCGACTGTAGAAAGATTAAAAGGTTTCCATACAGGTGTTGGGACTGTGTTATTCTTTGAAGATCAAGCAACAGTAGAAAAAATGCAAGAAAATGCACCATTATATAAAGATCAGTTCCCATTCTGGTCTCATCAAGGAAATGCAATGTTACAACATACTGTATGGATGTTATTAGCAGCTGAAGGAATTGGCGCATCTCTGCAACATTACAATCCAATCGTAGATGCTGAAGTGAAAGAAACTTGGAATATTCCAGCAGAGTGGAGCTTAGTAGGACAAATGCCATTTGGTGAGCCAAATGAACAACCGGGAGAAAGAACGTTCTTACCTACTGAAGATGTAGTGAAATTTTATTAAAAAATTTAATATGTAAAGAGTGAAATAAAAAGAGAGTACATATGAGCCATATATGTACTCTCCTTTCGTATGTAATAGTAAACTTATACTGCAAGAACAAATTCCTTTATATGAACCGAAGTCTTTTCTTACAATTAAAAATCTATTATGTTTTTGAAATGACAGTAAACATCCCCGTCATGTTTGGTGAGTAATCTTTAAAATCAAATTTCTCATAGAACGATTCTTTACCTTCTGATGCAAACAAGCCGACAAACGCCTTATCAGGGGCATTCTCATGTAAGTATGCAACTAAACGATGCATGATTTCTTTCCCGATACCGTGTTTCTGATAATCTGGATGCACCACTATATCTTGAATATAGAAATAGATAGATCCATCACCAACAATTCTACCCATGCCGATAATTTTTTCATTATCATTGACTGTGATGCAGTGAATAGAATGTTTCAGTGAAGTTTCCGCTACTTTAAAATTCATATAATTAGTCCATCCAACAGAATCACATAAATATTTATACTCTTCCAATGTTGGAATGTTATGTTTAAACTCATATGTTTTCAAAATGTACCCTCCAAACCCTTAAATTCAACAAATATATACATTCGACATTTTTTTATCTTTTCCTCTTATGTAACTGAATTTCCTTTAGCTATCGAATTTCGTATAGTTTCCTTATTTGTATTAATTTATATGAGTTTAGGGAAAAAATATTAGAAATAATGCAATAGAAAGGGAAGTGGAAAAATGAATGATGAGAAAAAATATACAGTGGTAGGTACTGATGTTGAGGAAGTAAAGCGTTTAAATAAAAATTCAGGGTTAACGTATAATCAAGTGAAAGAAATGTTAGCAAAGCAAATGCAAAAAAAGAAGTAATTAGATTGAAATCTTTCATTTTTTCATTTAGCATTTCGATTGGAGAGAGTTAAGTAAAAGGTAACTCTCTTTTTCGTATAAGGAAGCACCTTGTAGAGTGGAGGAAGCAACTTGAAGAAGTGGGTAAAGGTAACGCTGTCTATCGCTGGAGGCATTGTCTTATTAGCATGTGCCGGCGGATATTACGTGTATAAAAATTATTTTCCAAAGGGACCTGAGCGTATTGTATATGATAAAGAAAGAGTGCTACAACCGATACATAATCAGCTTAAAGGAATTAATATAGAAAATGTAAAGATAAAAGAAAAAGAAGTTGTAAATGCGACTGTAGATGAGCTTCAAAAAATGATTGATGATGGAAAATTGTCATATGAAGAATTAACGAGTATTTATCTCTTTAGAATACAAGAACATGATCAAAATGGAATAACATTAAATTCTGTTACAGAGATAAATCCTAATGCGATGGAAGAAGCAAGAAAGTTAGATCAAGAGCGAAGTAGAAACAAAAAGTCGAATTTATATGGTATTCCTGTCGTTGTAAAAGATAATGTGCAAACGGAAAAAGTGATGCCGACTAGTGCAGGAACTTATGTATTAAAGGATTGGATTGCAGATCAAGACGCAACAATTGTGAAGCAGTTGAAAGAAGAGGGGGCATTTGTTTTAGGAAAAGCGAATATGTCTGAGTGGGCGAATTATTTATCTTTTACAATGCCAAGCGGGTATAGCGGGAAGAAAGGACAAAATTTAAATCCGTACGATCCGATTACATTCGATACTTCAGGATCAAGTTCAGGATCTGCTACAGTAGTTGCAGCAGATTTTGCACCGCTTGCAGTCGGAACAGAAACGACAGGATCGATTGTAGCACCAGCGACGCAGCAATCAGTAGTTGGGTTACGTCCATCACTAGGTATGGTGAGTAGATCAGGTATTATTCCATTAGCTGAAACACTTGATACAGCAGGACCGATGGCAAGGACGGTAAAGGATGCAGCAACGTTATTTAACGTAATGGTAAGTTATGATGAAAAAGATGCTATGACAGAAAAAATGAAAGATAAAGAAAGAATCGATTATACGAAGGACTTATCAATAGACGGATTGAAAGGGAAAAAAGTAGGCGTTCTATTTTCAATAGACCGACAAGATGAAAATAGAAAAGAGGTAGCAGAAAAGATTAGAAAAGACCTTCAAGATGCAGGTGCGATCTTGACTGATGATATTCAGTTAAACGCTGGGGGTGTAGATAATTTGCAAACATTAGAATATGAGTTTAAACATAATGTTAACGACTATCTTTCAAAGCAAAAAAATGTACCAGTAAAATCGCTAGAAGAGATTATAACGTTTAATAAAAAAGATAGTAATAGACGAATAAAATATGGACAAACATTAATTGAGGGATCTGAAAAATCTGCTATAACGAAAGATGAGTTTCAAAAAGTAGTGCAAACGAGTCAAGAAAATGCAAGAAAAGAGCTAGATAGGTATTTAGTAGAAAAAGGTTTGGATGCCTTAGTTATGATTAATAACGAAGAAGTTCTTCTATCAGCTGTAGCTGGCTATCCAGAATTAGCGGTACCAGCAGGATATGATAACAATGGAGAGCCAGTAGGTGCAGTGTTTGTAGGGAAGCAATTCGGTGAAAAGGATCTGTTCAATATTGGATATGCGTATGAACAACAGTCTAAAAATAGAAAATCACCAAAATTGTAAAAGGATAAACGAAAAAAAGAGTGCCACTAAATTATGTTGGTCGGCTAATACAAAAGAATCTAACATTATAAAAGAAAAAAAGGATTCTTCTCAATTAGTAAGAAAGATTGTCTATAGAAGTTCATAAAATGTAATATATTCAATTTCCATCCATTGAAGGGGGAGGTTAAATCTAAATGAATGAAGTGAAAAATTTCTTTCGAAGTAGAGGGTTTCAACGGTTTCTCGTTTTAATAATAGTAGCGCTTGTATTATACGGATTAAAAAGTATGATTAATTTAATATTGATTACGTTTATACTGACGTTTTTAATGGATCGGTTTCAACGTTTTATTTCAAAGAAATTGAAAGTGAATCGGAAAATTGTTATCGCATGTTTGTATATCATATTAGTTACTTTTATCGGCACAACATTATATAAATATTTACCTGTGCTAACGATACAAATTTCCCAATTAATTCATCAGTTTAGATTGTTTTTTCAAAATCCACCTGATAATGAAATCATTAAATATGCACTCTCAACAATTAATGGGATGGAAGTATCAAAATATATAGAACAAGGTGTAGATGTTATATATCAATCGATTGCAAATATAGGAAAAGTCAGTTTGCAAATACTACTCTCTCTTATTTTAAGTTTATTTTTCTTGTTAGAAAAAGAACGCATAATATCATTTACTTCGAAATTTAAAGATAGTAGTCTGAAGGTTTTTTATGAGGAGATTGCATATTTTGGCGAAAGGTTTGCAAGATCGTTCGGTAAAGTAATTGAAGCACAGTTTTTAATTGCAGTTGTCAATTGTGTACTCACTGTAATTGCACTTGTGATTTTAGGGTTTCCGCAGCTTCTTGTATTGGCTGTCATGGTCTTTCTACTCGGTTTGATTCCTGTTGCGGGTGTAATCATTTCCTTGTTCCCGCTATGTATTATTGCTTATAACGTAGGCGGAGTTATGTACGTTGTATACATACTTGTGTTCATTACAATAATCCATGCTCTGGAAAGTTATTTTTTAAACCCGAAGTTCATGTCTGCGAAAACGAATTTACCAATCTTTTATACATTTATGATTCTCATCTTTTCAGAGCATTTCCTTGGAATATGGGGGCTAATTATTGGTATACCAATCTTCATCTTCTTATTAGATGTACTTAATGTAAATAATGAGGAATCGATTAAAAAATAGAAAATAACTGATGTTTTCAATGAGCGAGCAATGAAAAAGCAATCCAAAATAAATTGGATTGCTTTTTTGCATACACGATTAAAGAACAGGTGCCATTGTTTCTTTCAACACTTGAACAGAGTGATCGAATTTTAATTCTTCGTCTTCACTTAATTCTACTTCTAAAATTTCACGAACACCGCCGCGATTTAAAACAGCAGGTACACCGATATAAACATCTTTTTGACCGTATTGGCCTTCTAAGTAAGCTGATACTGTTAATACGCTATTTTCGTCGTTTAAAATCGCCTTTGTAACACGTAGAAGTGACATACCAATACCATAGTAAGTTGCACCTTTTCGCTCGATAATATGGTAAGCTGCATCACGAACATTTATGAAGATTTTGTCTAAATCTTCTTGCGTGTATGTGTTGTCTTTATCAAGAAGCGTTTGTAGTTTTTGAATACCGACTGATACGTGACTCCAAACAGGAAGTTCCGTATCACCATGTTCTCCGATAATATAAGCATGAATGTTGTGTGGACCAATATCGAAATACTCACCTAACATATAGCGGAAACGAGCAGAATCAAGAGTTGTACCAGAACCGATTACGCGTTCTTTTGGTAAACCAGATTCTTTCCAAGTTACGTAAGTTAAAATATCGACAGGGTTAGTTGCGATTAAGAAGATACCATCAAATCCGCTATCCATAATACTACGAACGATTTGTTTAAAGATTTTCGCGTTTTTCTCAACTAAATCTAGGCGCGTTTCACCTGGTTTTTGTGGTAATCCAGCCGTAATGACTACAAGATCAGCATCTTTACAATCTTCGTAGCTACCTTTCCATACTCTAGTTGGAGCTGGTGCAAAAGGAACAGCATGACTTAAATCCATTGCTTCTCCTTCAGCTTTTGCCTCGTTTACATCAACTAAAACAAATTCTTCAGCTACAGCTTGGTTAATCATGCAGTAAGCATAACTACATCCAACTGCTCCTGTTCCTACTAATACTACACGGTTAATCCCTTTTTTCATTTTAAAATTCCTCGCAATTTCATTGATTTTATTATGTAAGATAATACGTCGTACTTCTATAGATTCATATCTAGTTTATTACATTTTATAAAAGATATTCAAGTATTTGAAAATGTATCCGTGCAATTTCTTGCACGAAACATAGGAAGTAAGTGAACCGAATATAATGCAATAAAATCCTTTATAGAAGGGGAAAAGGGCATGATGCAGCCATTAACGATGGAAAGAATGCTCCATATTATTAATGTGGGGCTCGTAAAAACGAAGAATCCAAAGCAAATTATTATTGCTGGTGCAGGAATTTCAGGATTAGTTGCAGCATCGTTATTGAAAGAATCAGGGCATAGCATAACAATTTTAGAAGCGAATAACCGAATAGGCGGAAGAATATATACGATCCGTGAACCGTTTAGCAGAGGCTTATATTTTAATGCAGGGCCAATGCGAATTCCTGAAACACACGAGTTAACTTTAGCTTACATTCGTAAATTTAAATTACCATTAAATCTTTTTATAAATAAAACCGCTTCAGATATTATTTATACGAATAATATTAAAACGAGATTGAGCGTATTTGAAAAAAATCCAAGTATACTTGGATATCCAATTTTAGAGAATGAAAAAGGGAAAACGGCAGAAGAGTTAATGTTAGTAGTGCTAGAACCAATACTTAATTTTATAAAAAAAGATTCTAATAAAAACTGGATCATCGTTGAAACAAAGTATAAAACATATTCGCTCGGATCATTTTTAAGTGAGTATTATTCAGATGGAGCAATAGATATGATTGGGGTACTTCTAGATATGGAAGCATATATGGGAATGTCTTTAATTGAAGTATTACGTGAAATGATCTTTTTTACTTCAACGACAAAATATTATGAAATAACGGGCGGAATGGATACATTACCAAATTCATTTTTACCCGAGTTAAAAGAAAATATTTTTATGTCGTATAAAGTAGAAAAAATTATACAGGAAGATAATAAAGTGATGATGCAAGTAACAAATGAACAAACGTTACATTCATTTATGGTAACAGGCGACATTGCTATTATCACAATTCCATTTTCAGCGTTACGATTTGTAGAAGTTCAGCCATATCATTTATTCTCTTATTTTAAAAGACGAGCAATTCGTGAATTAAATTATATTGCTGCAACTAAAATTGCGATAGAGTTTAAAAGTAAATTTTGGGAGAAAGCGAGACAGTGTGGCGGTAAATCTATTACAGATTTACCTATACGATTTACATATTATCCGAGTTATGGTATTCATAAACAAGGGGCAGCTATCGTTTTAGCGAGTTATACGTGGGCAGATGAGGCGTTAACGTGGGATAGTCTCACGCAAAGAGATCGTATTCGTTACGCATTAAAAAATTTAGCGGAAATATACGGGGACATCGTCTATAGTGAGTTTGTTACTGGAACATCTTTTAGCTGGAGCCAAAATCCGTATTCTTGCGGCGCATTTACGGCTTTCGAACCAGGTCAAGAGTTAGAGTTATTTCCGTATATTACGCCGCCAGCTGGCAAAGTACACTTTGCAGGAGAGCATACGACATTAACACATGGATGGATGCAAGGAGCAATAGAGTCTGGAATTCGAGTTGCTTATGAAGTAAACGAACAGTGAAGATATATTTACAAATCACTATTCTTTTAATAAAATGATTAATATAAATCGTAATTATTACGCTTTGAATACGTTTGAAATAAAGAAATGGATGGTCGATCAAATGAATAAAGTAGAAATTCATATATTAGGTGGCTTTTTAGGTAGTGGAAAATCAACATTATTACAAAATTTATTGTTAGCGGAGAAAAAGAAGAATAGAAAAGTTGCAGTATTAATGAATGAAATTGGTGAATACTCAGTAGATACAGATATTATTGGAAAAGAGAATGTTTTAAGAGAGCTTCTGAAAGGATGTATTTGTTGTACGCTAAAAGAAGAGCTTGAAATACAATTACATTCGTTATATCAGCAAGAAAGACCAGATGTCATTTATATAGAAACGACAGGTGTTGCACATCCAATTGAAGTGTTAGATGCGTGTGTATCACCAATTTTAGCACCTTTCTTAGAAGTGAAATCAATTGTAGTTGTTTTAGATGCAGTAAGGTGGTTAAATCGAAGAGTATTAAGTGCAAACGTTCAGCAATTATTGCATGAGCAACTGAAGTTTGGTAGCCACATTTTAATTAATAAATCAGATTTACTAACAGATGCGGATAAGAACAAAGTAATTGAAGAAGTGAAAGCAATAAATAATCATGCGAAATTGTTTGAAACAAAATATTGTAATATATCTTTAGAAGATATAGAAGAAGCTGAATTTGTAAATGACGCGGAACATGAGACACTACACGTCAAACAGCATTTACATATACAAACGATGACGTATCAATTTACGAAATTGATTGATCAAGATAAATTATACGAATGGCTTTCGAATTTACCAGATAGTATTTATCGTGTAAAAGGTTTTGTGAAATTTCATGGTGATAAATATCCGCACCTATTCCAATATTCGTTCGGGGTACCGACTTTACTGGAACAAGACTTCGGTTTTCCGACGAACTTGGTAGTAATAGGAGAAGGGCTAGATAAGAAACAATTGGCTGAAGGATTAGAGAAAGTAGAACTTAATTCTAATTAAGATTAAAGGACTAACTTCAAATTAAGTTAGTCCTTTTTTATATGTAGAAAAACGCTTGCGGATTTTGTCTAATGAAAATAATTGTAAAATTCAGAAATGTATTTATAATCAAATCTAAGAGGTGATTCAGGTGTCAGAAAAAATAATAATGGATGTAAAAAACCTAACAACAAAAGGATTAGAAACGAGAGAGAAATTATTGTGTGCTGCAGAAGAGGTGTTTGGTAGTAAAGGATATTACGAGGCTTCTATCGTGAATATTACACAAGAAGCAAAGGTAGCGCACGGAACTTTCTATAATTACTTTCCATCTAAAAAAGATATATTTGATGAATTAATTCGCAGATTGAATCGTGAGTTACGCTTAATTATTAAAGAAGAAATGAAGGGAATATCAAGTTATGAAGAGGCACAAAGAAGAGGTTTTCAGGCTTTTTTTCGGTGGGTAAAAGATCGACCTAATCTATATAACATTGTACAACAGGCAGTAGTTGTTGATGATAACTTATATAGGTGGTACTATGCAAAGCTCGCAAATGGATTTTTAAAAAGTTTATCGGCTGGTATGGAAGCGGGAGAGTTTAAACAACTTGATAAAGAAACAATTGCGTATTGTCTTATGTCAATTGGGCAATTTCTAGGAATGCGATGGGGTTATTGGGAAGAGAAAGATGTTCCAGAAGATGTATTTGAAGCAGCGATGTCATTAATATTTGAGGGATTGAGAAAGAGATAAGGGAGTGGGGGAAATATGCAAGGCATTGCTTATTGGATTGAAAAACGGTCCTATTTACATCCAGATCGCATTGCCATTATTACAGAAGAGGAGGAAATGACATATAAACAGTTACATGAGTATGTAAGTAAAGTAGCAGCTTATTTAATTTACGACTTGAATGTGCAAAAAGGAGAAAGGATAGCCATTTTATCACAAAATAGCTTGGAATATATTGTACTTTTGTTTGCTATAGCAAAAGTAGAATGTATTGCTGTTCCATTGAATATACGATTAACAGAAAATGAACTTATATTCCAGTTAAAAGATAGTGGAACTACAGTTTTATTTGTAGAGGAAACATTTCAAAATATGGCACTGTCAATGCATAAGGTATCGTACGTACAAAGAGTTATTTCAATTAAAAGTTTAAAAGAAATCGAAGATAGAAAAATTGTTAACTTTGAAGAGATAAATGAAAGCGCATCCTTTATTATATGTTATACATCAGGTACAACAGGAAAACCGAAAGGGGCCGTACTTACACAAGAAAATATGTTTTGGAATGCGCTTAACAATACATTTGCGATTGACTTAACTATGCACGACAGCTCTATTGTATTATTACCTTTATTTCATATTGGTGGAATTGGTTTATTCGCATTTCCAACTTTATTTGCAGGTGGCGTAATCATTATTCCAAGAAAATTCGAACCAACCACAGCTCTTTCCATGATAGAAAAACATAAAGTTACTGTAGTGATGGGAGTACCTACAATTCATCAAGCATTAATTAATTCCCCAAAGTTTGAAACTGCAAATTTACAATCAGTTCGCTGGTTTTATAACGGTGGTGCTCCATGTCCAGAAGAGTTGATGAGAGAATTTATAGATAGAGGATTTTTATTTGGTCAAGGCTTTGGTATGACTGAAACATCACCAACCGTATTTATGCTTTCAGAAGAAGATGCAAGACGTAAAATAGGTTCAATTGGAAAACCTGTTCTGTTTTGTGATTATGTACTTATTGATGAAAACAAAAATAAGGTTGGAATCGGTGAAGTTGGGGAGTTACTTATAAGAGGGCCGAATGTAATGAAAGAGTATTGGAATCGACCAGATGCAACAAAAGAAACAATTCAAGATGGATGGTTATATACGGGAGATTTAGCTAAAGTTGATGAAGATGGTTTTGTATACATTGTCGGTAGAAAAAAAGAAATGATAATCTCCGGTGGTGAAAATATTTATCCGCTTGAAGTAGAGCAGGTCATTAATAAGATTTCGGAGGTATATGAGGTAGCAGTCGTTGGTAGGCAACATGTAAAGTGGGGAGAGATTCCAATCGCCTTTATTGTGAAAAAGAGTAGCAGTGAATTAACTGAAAAGGAAGTCATTGAACATTGTTGTTTATTTCTAGCAAAATATAAAGTTCCAAAAGAAATTGTATTTCTAGAGGAATTGCCTAAAAATGCAACTGGTAAAATTCAAAAAGTACAGTTAGCAAATCAATTGAAAAGCAGGTGAAGAGATGACGATGTATAGCACTGGTCAACAGGCATCATGTAGTAAAACGATAACAGAAACAGATTTTGTATTATTTGCAGGTTTGAGTGGGGATTTTAATCCAATTCATATTGATCATGAGTATGCGAAACAAACTAGATTTAATCAAAGAATAGCACATGGTTTACTAACTTCCAGTCTATTATCACAATTGCTTGGGATTCATTTACCTGGAAAAGGATCCGTTTATATGGAACAAACTATTAAATTTACAGCACCAGTTTTTATAGGAGATACAATTACAGCTACGGCTACAGTGCAAGAATTTATGATAGAAAAGAGAGTTTTGAAATTGTTAACTGAATGCCATAATCAAAAAGGAGATTTAGTATTGACAGGTGTAGCGACTATGATGGTGCCAAAAGAAGGAGGAGTAGTCTAATGAATATTGGGGTTGAAACGACTGGTGTTTTCTTCCCAAAAGACGTAGAGACGGCTGCAGATCTATCTAAGAAAACAGGTATCCCTGAGAAAATTATTATAGAAAAGTTTGGTTTATATGAAAAACATGTCGCAGATGACACAATGCATGCATCAGATTTAGCTATTGCTGCTGCAAAGCCAATATTATTACAAGTAGATCCTCAATCTATTGATGTAGTCATTTATTTTGGCAGTCCACATAAAGATTACCACGTATGGTCAAGTGCCCCAAAAATTCAGCATGAACTTGGATTGAAAAATGCTTATGCTTTTGAAATTATGAATGTTAGTTCTTGCTTTCCTATTGCTCTCAAAGTCGCAAAAGATATGCTTTACTCCGATAACTCAATTGAAAATATATTATTAGTAGGTGGATGTAAAGAATCTCAAATTGTAGATTATGATAATCCACGCTCACGTTTTATGTTTAATTTCGCTGATGGCGGAAGCGCAGCTTTAGTAAAAAAAGATGCTCGAAACGGTGAAATATTAGGCAGTGCGATTATAACAGATGGTTCATTTCATGAAGATGTACGTATTCCAGCAGGTGGATCAAAGCAGGTTGCGAGCTATGATACAGTTGAGAATCGACAACATTATATTGATGTAATAGATCCTAATAGTATGAAAGAACGTCTAGACCGGGTTTCAATCTCTAATTTTGATAAGGTTATTAGGGAGGCGCTAAGAAAAAGTGGATTTACTCCTAAAGATATTAAAGTATTGTTACCACTGCATACAAAACGTTCTATGTTAATAGAATTGATACAGGGGCTAGGGCTAGCAGAAGAACAAGTTGTATATTTAGATCATTATGGACATATGTCAGCGCTTGATCCTTGCATTGGCCTTCACTTTGCAAATGAACAGGGAAAATTACAGCCTGGAGATATTGCAGTAGTAGTAAGTGCCGGGACTGGGTATACGTGGGCAGCGACTGTGATTAGATGGTAGTAAAGATGGATTTTATTAAAAAAATTATATGTTGTTTTTTCATTGTTATTGTGAGTCTATGGATGTTTGCTTCTGTAGGAAATGCCTCTGCTGTAAAATATGTGAAATCATGGGGGAGTGAGCTAGATCCTTCTAAGTTATTAAGGACACCGGTGGCGATGGCAAGGGATGCAAAAGGATTTCTGTATGTTGTTGATATGGGGAATAATAGGGTTTTGAAAATAGATAAGAATGGAGAAGTTGTTGATGCTATAGGAACTTTAGGTGAAGGTCCGGGACAGTTTAATATGCCATTTGGTATTGCTGTTGATAAAGAAGGTAATATTTTAGTTGCGGATACAGCGAATTATCGTATTCAAAAATTTAATGAGGAGTTTCAATTTATTAAAAGTTGGGGCACAAAAGGTAAAGGAAGTGGGCAGTTCTCGTTTCCTAGGGAGATTGCAGTAGATAGCGATAACAATTACTATATTACGGATGAATACAATCATCGGATTCAAAAATATAGCCCGAATGGGCAGTATATTCAAACAATAGGGAGTTATGGAAAGGCGAATGGAGAAATGGCTTTACCACAAGGTATTGCGATAAATAAACAAGACGAGGTCTATATTGCAGACACTTATAACAATCGTATTCAAGTGTTTGATAAAAAAGGGGAGTTTAAGCGAGTAATCGGAGCAGGAATTGCAGGTTTAGGCCCATATCAATTCTATCATCCAAGAGGAATAAATTTTGACTCAACATCTGGATCGCTATATGTAGCAGATACTTATAACAATCGGATAATGAAATTTACAAATAAAGATCAATTTTTATATACAGTAGGTAACTTTTTTCAGTTCGTTTATCCAAATCAAGTTCTTCCGGATGGTAAAGGGAATATCTATATAACGGATACGGGAAATAATCGTGTACTTTTATATAATGAAGTAGGCCTAACAGCGGTAATGAAGAAAACTATAGGTAATGATAGGAATGGAAATACACAATATGCAGGACCTTATGATGTCGAAAGAGACAAGAATGGAAATGTTTTTGTATCTGATTCCTTTAATCATCGAATTTTGAAATATGATACATCTGGGAAGGTTGTTGGGAAGTGGGGAAGTTTATTTGGTGCTGGTGGACCACTAGGATACGGAAGTCTTCCAGGACAGTTTTATGTTCCAAGACAAATTGCAACGGATCGTTACAATAACGTGTATGTATCTGATTCTGTAAATCATCGTATTCAAAAATTCACTAATTCAGGGATAGCACTTGCTTCATATGGTTCATTTGGAGTATTACCAGGTTTTTTTCAATTTCCATCTGGAATAGCTATTGATAGTAAAGGAAACATATTTATAGCTGATTCAGAAAATCATCGTATTCAAAAATTTAGTCCATTCTTTGTATATATGAAAGAATGGGGGAGAAAAGGAAGTGGAGAGGCAGAGTTTTTTCAACCTATGCAATTAGCGGTTGATTCAAAAGATAATATTTATGTTGTGGATCGGATTAATAATAGGGTTCAAAAATTTGATAATGAGGGTAATTTTCTTACAAAATGGGGTACAAATCATGGAACTGGAAACTTAGATCCACTAGAAAATTGGAGAGAGGGTCCCGGGGATCTTTTTTTGCCAATAGGAATTGAAATCGATATAAATAATACGGTGTATGTCACAGATACTTCTAATAATCGCGTGAATATTTATAATGAAAATGGGGATTTTTTAGAGTCTTTTGGAAGTTTTAGTGGTATATCAGGGCAGTTTTTCTCACCACAAGGAATAGATGTGGATAGCCAAGGGAATATCATTATTACAGATGGTTTACTCCAAAGAATTCAATTTTTTAAGAAAGCTAATTAGTATTAGAGGCTCAAAATGCTTGTTAGAAAGGATAGAAGTTTAATAGTTTAGGAATACGGTATAGGTAGGAATAAAATATTTGTATTAAATTGTAAAGGTGTTTCATGGAAATCGGAGAAGATACATGTATACTAACAATCTCGTTTATATGATTCAAAGAAAAAGTCATAATTACGGATGGGTAACTTTGGCGTGTTTGATTCTATCAGAAAGTAAAGTATGGGGAGGATCACAATGTCGATGAAAAAACGTAAATGGCTAAGAATGATGGCTACTGGTTGTGTGTTAGGTTCGTTATTAATAACGGCAGCTTGTTCAGGAAAGAAAACAAGTACAGAGGATGAAAAGACGATTAAGGTAGGGGTTCTTGCATCATTAACAGGTCCATTAGAATCGTATGGAAAACAAACAGTGAACGGATTTGAATTAGGGTTAGACTATGCAACGGGTGGAACTGGGAAAGTGGAAGGGAAGAAGATTAAGTTTGTTGTAGAAGATACGGAAACAAAAGCTGATGTAGCAGTTAAAAAAGCTACGAAATTATTAGAAGAAGAGAAAGTTGATTTTTTAGTTGGATCGTCTAGTTCAAGTGATACATTAGCGGTTTTACCATTAGCAGAAGAATATGAAAAAATAATGGTTGTAGAACCGGCGGTAGCTGATAGTATTACCGGGAAGAACTGGAATAAATACATTTTTAGAACAGGTAGAAATTCATCTCAAGATGCAGTCGCTGGTGCAGCAGCAATTGCTAAAAAAGATGTAAAAATAGCAACGTTAGCACAAGATAATGCTTACGGCCGTGAAGGAATTGCGGCATTTAAAGCTGGAGCAAAGAAGTTAGGTGCAAATATTGTAAACGAGCAATATGCTGATACAAATTCGACTGACTTCACTGCTAATATTCAAAATATCATTAGCTCAAAACCAGATTATTTATTTATCGTTTGGGCGGGGGCGAATTCACCTTGGAAACAGTTGAAAGATATGAATGTGGAAGCGCAAGGTATTAAAATTTCTACCGGTGCACCAGATATACCGGCATTAAAAACGATGGATGCGCTAGTAGGAATGCAAGGTTTTTCTGTTTATTATCATACACTCCCGAAAAATAAAGTGAATGATTGGTTAGTGGAAGAACATAAAAAACGATTTAATGGTGCGGTGCCAGATTTATTTACAGCAGGTGGAATGTCAGCGGCAATTTCAATTGTAGAAGCTTTAAAGAAAACAAAAGGTGATACAGATGTAGATACATTAATTAAGAAAATGGAAGGAATGGAATTTGATACACCGAAAGGAAAGATGAAGTTTAGAGAAAAGGATCACCAAGCGATGCAGACACTGTATTCTATCACATTGAAAAAGCAGGATGGTGTTGATTATCCAGTGCCAGTATTAGAGCGAGAATTAACGATGAAAGAGACAGAACCACCAGTTCAAAATAAATAGACTGAATTTTCTGTTGTTTTGTATAAAGAGGGAGTGTACCCTCTTTATACGTATTTCTTTCATACTTATAGCTTTAAAGGGAGGGATTTCGTGACACATTTGTTAGAAACGAAAAATCTTAGCGTATCTTTTGGCGAGCATCATGTTATTAAGGACGTGGATTTAACAGTACAAAAAGGAAAGCTCATTTCTATTATTGGACCAAACGGTGCAGGAAAGACAACGTTATTTAATTTACTTAGTGGACAAATTTCTCCAACGAAGGGTGAAGTATATTTTAAAGGACGAGAGATTACAAAATTATCAATTTCGGATCGAACTCGATTAGGAATTGGTCGTTCTTTTCAACTTACAAATATATTCCCGGAGTTAACGGTACTTGAAAATGTTCGATTAAGTGTTCAATCATTCGTGCAAGATTACTATAGTTTTTTTCCGAGTTCGGCAAAGTTTAAGCAACAAATTGGAGAGGCGAGACGGTTCTTAAAAACTGTATTACTTCAGGAGAAAGAACATGTATTAGCGAAAGATTTAGCACATGGAGAAAAACGAAAGTTAGAGCTTGCAATGTTATTAGCTTTAAAAACAGATGTGTTACTACTTGATGAGCCGACGGCAGGTATATCAGTTGAGGAGGTACCGGCTATTTTACAAGTGATTGAGAATATTAAAAAACATCCAGAGAGTACGATTGTACTGATTGAACACAAAATGGATATGGTACTAGGTTTGTCAGACCATCTTATCGTTTTATTCCATGGAGAGCTATTAGCTGAAGGTTTGCCCGAAGAGATTATGAAAGATGAGCGTGTACAAAGTGCTTATTTAGGGGGATTATATAGTGGCACTATTACAAGTGAATAATATAGAGACGTATTTAGATCAGTTTCATATTTTACAAGGGGTATCTCTTGCTGTTGAGAAAGGAACGATTACTGTACTGTTTGGAAGAAATGGGGCAGGGAAGACGACGACATTACGTTCCGTTATGGGATTTCACCATATCGCACATGGTGAAATTTATTATGATCGTACACAAGTAAATGGATTATCTACACATTTAATTTCAAGAAAAGGAATAGGTTATGTACCAGAAAATCAAGGTATTTTTCACGACCTGACAGTAGAAGAAACATTCGCTCTTGCTAGGGGGAAGGGAGAAGAAGCGGAAGAGAAAATTGAGTGGATGGTTGAACTATTTCCAGATTTAAAGCAGTTTTGGCACAAAAAAAGTGGACTCTTAAGCGGCGGACAAAAACAAATGCTAGCAATTTCAAGAGCATTTATTAATAGTGATGGTTTATTACTTATTGATGAGCCGAGTAAAGGTTTGTCCCCTATTATGATAGAGAAATTAATGATAGCTATTTTAAAAATGAAGGAGAAAACAACAGTTTTACTCGTTGAACAAAACTTTATGATGGCTAGTCAAATTGGTGATTACTTTTATATTATGGATAACGGAAGAATTGTTCATAACGGTTTTATGCATGAATTAAAAGAGGATAAGGAAATGTGTCACAAATATTTAGGAATCTCTTAACATGAATCCGAGGTGAGAAGGATGGATGTGTTAATCAATTTATTTGTAAATGGGATTTCAACAGGGATGCTTATTTTTTTATTAGCATCAGGTCTTTCACTGATTTTCGGTTTAATGAGCGTTTTAAACTTCGCACATGGTGGTTTATTTGCGTGGGGAGCGTTTACAGGTGTTTGGTTATTTAATACGACAGGTAGTTATGTATTAGCGTTAGTTGGAGCAATTGCAATGGGTATGTTTCTTGGATTCATTTTAGAAAGATTCCTTATTAGACCGGTATATGGAAATCATGTTCGCCAGCTTCTTGTGACGCTTGGAGGAATGCTTGTACTTAGTGAATGTATTAAAGTATTTTGGGGACCGAATCCAATTGGTGCTAAATTACCGTTATGGTTACAAGGTAGTTATACATTTGAAGGTGTTATATTAATTAAATATCGTCTATTCGTTATTTTAATTGGGATCATCATTTACATTGCCTTACTATTATTGCTCAAAAAAACAAAAATAGGTCTTATGATTCGCGCAGGTGTAATGGATAAAGAGATGGTTCAAGCACTCGGTATTAACGTAAAAGCGATATTTTCTTTCGTCTTTTTATTAGGAGCAGGGATGGCAGCGTTGGGAGGCTTCTTATTAGCACCGTATTCAGGCGTTATTTTTGCAGAGATGGGTATGCAGTATGCGATTTTAGCTTTCATAGTAGTAATCATAGGAGGGTTAGGAAGCGTACAAGGTTCAGCAATCGCTTCTTTAATTGTCGGATTAGCTGGTGCTTTTACAGCATATTTTATACCGGATTTATCGCTTGCAATTAATATGTTAATGTTACTATTTTTCTTAATAGTGAAGCCAAACGGACTTGTTGGTGAAAAGGGGTGACATGGTGAACAGCACTTCAAATCGAATTAAAGTATACTTCGGAGTATGTATGCTCATTTGTTTAAGTGTATTTCCATTCGTAAATGATTCACGGAGCTTGTTAATTTTGTTCACTCAAATCTTCATCTTTGCTATTTTTGCAATGAGTTTTGATGTATTACTTGGATATACCGGAATTGTATCGTTCGGCCATTGTATGTTCTTTGGAATAGGGGCATATGGCGTAGCGCTTTTATTTGATCGGCAAGGAGTATCTATAACGAACTTTTTTATAGGGCTAGTAGCTGCAATTATCATTTCAGCAATTGTTAGTTATATAATCGGCTTGCTTTCATTGCGTCTGAAAAGTCATTTTTATGCAATGTTAACACTTGCTATTTCACAGTTGTTTTTCGTACTTGCTGAAAAATGGCGTGGACTCACTCATGGAGGAGACGGTTTTACATTTGGTGTACCAGACTTATTCCGTGATCGTTTTACCTTTTATTATGTAACACTTATATGTTTAATTGTCATTTTTATTCTGTTACGTCTTTTCACAAAATCTTCAATTGGAAAAGTATTAAAAGCAATTTCACAAAATGAGCAACGTGTTGAGGCACTAGGATATAAAGTTCTTCATTATAAAATTATTGCTAGTATTGTTGCAGGAGTAGTTGCTACAATTAGCGGTGGTTTATTTGTTATCACACTACGCTTTGTTAATACGACTGTATTTTCAATTGAAATGACATTAAATGCATTATTGATGACAATGATTGGAGGCGTTGGAACGTTAATTGGAGCAATTGCTGGAGCTGGAATTATTGAATCACTGAAATATTATTTATCAGAACTAGCCACAGCGTATCCGATTTTTGAAAGATGGACAATTATTCTTGGTTTATTGTACATTATCGTCTTGTTAGTTTTTCCGAAAGGATTAGTTGGCACGATTAAGAGACTGAAGAATGTGAAACAGAGTAAGAAGGAGAAAAGTGCAAAAGTGGAGCAAAATGTGTGAAAAATCAATTGTATAGAATATAAAAATCCCTCTTTTAAATTCGTAAAGGAGGGATTTTTATTAGTGTATGTAATTAGTTTATAGCTATTATATTAATCAAATAGTTCATCAGGGATTTGTTTTAAAGAGTTTTGATTTGTAAAAAAATGAACAGCTAATTTCTCAATTGGAACATTTTCAATTGGTACCAATGTATCATTTCTAATCGGCAAAAAGGCTATTCCTTTTCCATCCTGAATAAACTCTTCCATAAGCGAATAAGAATCTAATTGTTGAAGTTGACCTTGAGATAAATGATTTTCTTTTAGAAATTGTATCGTCTTATTTCTAAAAGGGCACTTTTTGTCATTACTAACGAAGAAGAGTTCCTTTGAATAGTCAATGGTTCGTGTTTCTTTCGCTTTTAATAAGCCTACAGACATTGAAGTAGTAAATACTTTTTTAAAAGCTGCGTCGGGATCATCCTCATAAGTGATGACCATATCAACCTTTTGTTGTTGCAGTAATTTTTGTAAATGACTACTATTTTCTACATATATTTGATAATTCCTGAAATTTTCTTTAATACGCTTACTTACATAATTAGTCAAAATAGATTGTGACGTCGCAATTATATAAGAAGAACCATTCGTTTTAATTTTATCTTTTGCTTCTTCTACTAGAGTTAATATTTGATTCGTGTAGTCTAATAAAATGTCACCAGAAGGTAACAAGGAAACGCCTTTGTTATCTCTATGTAGTAAAGGTGTTTCTAACTCTTGTTCTAATTTTTTGATTCGCTCAGTTACGTTTGGTTGAACATACCCTAACTCTTTCGCAGCTTTACTAATAGAACCTTCGCTAGCTACAGTTTTGAATATAATAAGATCATTTATTTCCATTTATCACAGCCCCTTATACGATATCATTATAAATGATATCAAACATAATTTATACCTATTTTACGTTAGTCAATCACCGGTTTATCATTGTGTATATAAGATGGAAAGTGAGTGATAAACATGATTGGAATGCAATATAAGGTCATTTTGCCAAAAGATTATGATATGGAGATTATTAAGAAAAGGGTAAAGGATAATGGGTATAAAACGGATGGTTTTCAAGAATTGAATTTCAAAGCATATTTAATGACTGAGGCAGGTAAGCATGGGAATTTCTATAACTGTTATGCACCTTTATATATTTGGAATGGCCATGAAGGAATGAACAAATTTATCTTTGAAGGGTATTACGATAATATTTTACAATCTTTTGGGTGGCAACAAATAAATATAGGTGCTCCATTAGTTGTTAATCTAAAGGATGATTTTAAGAAATGTAAGTATGTGGTTGAATATGTAGGGAGTATTTCTCAAAGTAATTCACTGAGGGAGACTCAATTAAAAACTATGAATGAATATGTACAAAATATAGAAAAGTGTTTAGGAAATGTAATCATTTATAATCCAGATAAATGGAGGTATAGTCAGTTTAATTTTTATGAAGAAAAGCCTGAAATGGTAACAAATAAAGGTGTTACAGTATATGAGATTTTGCACATTTCACGATGAAAATTTGTTGAAGTTAAATTAGGAAAAAGGAATGAATATGTATGCCTTTTGTGAACGTTTATTATCATGAAAATATATTAAATAAAGAAGAGTTGAAAAAGATAGGTGAATGTATTCATCTGTCATTAATTGAACATTTTAACATCCCTGAAAATGATTATTTTCAACTGTTTTTACCTTATCAACAAAATCACTTTTTATATAATCCATATTATTTATTAGAAAGAGGAGAAAAGAGAACAGAGAATATGATTTATATTTCTATTACATGTGGACCGGAAAGAACGATAAAACAGAAAAGTGATCTGTATCAGTCGATATCCTCGAAGGTTTCTGAATGTTCTAGTATAAAAAGTGCAGATATTTTTATTACGCTAAATGAGACATCTACTGAAAATTGGTCATTTGGTCAAGGATTGGCACAATTGGTAAAAGTGAAGGGAGAGTGAAATGATGAATGAATCAATTAAATATTGTATTCAAGAGAGAATGAAAGAAATGGCACCTGCATTTGCTCATTATAGTGAAGAGATATTGTTCGAGGAAGTGTGGCGGGATGACACTTTAACATTAAGAGAAAGAAGTTTATGTACAGTGTCGGTATTAATCAGTCTTGGTCATACAGAACAATTACCATTTCATTTGCGACTGGCCAAACAAAATGGAATTGGAGAAAATGAAATGATCGCATTAATAACACATATGGCTTTTTATGTTGGTTGGCCCAAAGCAGTGGGAGCTTTAAATATAGCAATGAATGAAATGGAAAGTTAAGAATAACGATAAGAAAGAATTTATTTAAATATGAATTCTTTCTTATCGTTATTTAATGAGATATTTTTCACTTTTTCTCTTGCTTTTTTATCACTTGCGTAGTAAAGTGATAGTAAGATTCACGATAGGAAGTGATCAAATATGCGTGATAATACGATAGGATCATTAATATGGTTACGTTTAATACGATTTACGAACCAAAGTAATCAGATGTCAAATGAGTTTTTAAAACGTTTTGATTTAACGACAGCTCAATTCGATGTGCTTTTGCAAATACGTACGTATCAACCACTAACGCAAATGGAGTTAGCTGAAAAGGTAACTGTTACACAAGGCGGTATTTCTCGAATGTTAACTCGTCTTGAAAAAGAAGGATATATTGTGCGAAAACAAGATTGGAAAACGAAAACAATTAGCCTTACAGAGCAAGGGGAAGCAGCTTTAGAGAGAGCATTGCCAGAGCAACTTGCATTTCAATCATCGTTTTTTGATGATGTATTAAATGAAGAAGAGCAGAAAATATTATACGAGCTAATGACGAAAGTTCATAAGCATAGTGAAAAAAAAGAATTACCACATGAGTAATTTTTTTTACACCATCAATTGACTAATCAAGTGATGGTGTAGGTAATAGGGAGATACACTTGACTTACCAACGTTTTTAAAAGAGAAACTAATAACACTTCATTAAAGGAGAGAGCAACTATGGAAAAATACCGTATGGATACAAGTAAAGGAATGGAATTTGGATTATATTCGATTGGGGATCATGTTTTAAATCCGCATAACGGAGAGAAGATTAGTGCAGAGCAAAGAATTCATGAATTAATTGAAACAGCTAAGTTAGCGGATGAAGCTGGACTTGATGTATTTGCTGTCGGTGAAAGCCATCAAACGCATTTTACAACACAAGCTCATACAGTTATTTTAGGAGCTATTGCACAAGCTACGAAAAATATAAAAATTGCAAGTTCAGCAACGATAGTAAGTACATCTGATCCGGTACGAGTATATGAGGATTTTGCTACAATTGACTTAATTTCTAATGGACGTGCAGAAATCGTAGCTGGTCGTGGATCTCGTATTGGGGGATATAGTTTACTTGGTTATGATGTGAATGATTATGAAGAGTTATTTGAAGAGAAAATGGATCTTTTATTAAAAATTAATAAAGAGGAACATGTAACATGGAACGGACAGTTCAGAGCGCCGCTTGCACATGCATCGGTTATTCCAAGGGCTAAAAATAATAACTTACCAATTTGGCGTGCAGTTGGTGGCCCACCAGCTAGTGCGATTAAAGCGGGACTTGCGGGTGTACCAATGATGATAACAACACTAGGTGGCCCAGCTATTAACTTTAAAGGATCGGTAGATGCCTACCGTGAGGCTGCGGCGCAAAGTGGATTTAATCCAGCAAGTTTACCAGTTGCAACAACGAGTTTATTTTATACAGCAAAAAATTCACAAGATGCATTTAATGAATACTATCCTCATATTAATGCTGGTATGCTTACACTACGCGGTGGCGGGTATCCGAAGCAACAATTTACAAATGCAGTAGATTACCGTGATGCATTAATGGTTGGTAGCCCGCAACAAATTATTGAAAAAATGCTTTACCAATATGAATTGTTTGGACAACAACGTTTTATGGCACAAATTGATTTTGGTGGTGTACCACTTAATAAAATTGAGAAAAACATCGAATTAATTGCTACTGAAATTTTACCGGCTGTTAGAAAACATACAGCAAAATAATTTGAAAAATACCGAGAGTCTAATCGATTCTCGGTATTTTTTTATGTATAAATTTCGTTTGAAAAAATGACAAAAAATGAATTTTCGGTCTGGAAAGAGGGAGGATATTTTCTATTTTTAAATAACATTATTTTGTGTTTGAATTTTAGAAATGCATTTTTCTCTTGACAAAAAAATAACTGATTTCTTCATTGGTTAAGAGGACATTTTTTCATAAGAAAGTCAAGTGTATAAAGAGAAAAACGATTATTTTATTGATACGAAAGTAAGTCTTATATTAAAAAAATACATTTTATTAATGAGAAAAATTTAATTCAAAAAAATGACAAAAGACATATTTCAGACAAAATGATGTCAATAATACGTCAAAAATCAGCTGAATTTACTATGCAGGTATATTATACAATTCGATTAACGGATAAAACACTACTGAAATAGTGAAAAGGTAAATTTTATGAGAAAGTTCTTTTGTAATGATCTTGAAAACTGAAAATTTCTATTTTCTAAAAGTACATAAACAAATTTATCTTTCTATATTTCTAAGATTTGAGTTGTTTTATTCATACAACTCAATCGAAAATACGATATAAAAAATTATGAAGGAAGTGATTGTAGTATGGAAACGCTCGAATTGGCACGAATACAATTCGCATCAACAACGATTTTCCATTACTTTTTTGTTCCGCTGTCTATTGGTTTAGCTTTTATCATTGCATTAATGCAAACGTTATATGTGGTAAAGGGACAAGAAATTTATAAGAAGATGACGAAGTTTTGGACACAAATATTCCTTGTAAACTTTGCGGTAGGTGTAGTAACTGGTATTCTACAAGAATTCCAGTTTGGTATGAACTGGTCAACCTATTCACGTTTCGTAGGTGATGTGTTTGGTCCATCACTTGCGATTGAAGGTTTATTAGCATTTTTCATTGAGTCTACATTCTTAGGGTTATGGGTATTCGGTGAGGACAAATTACCGAAGCGCATTCACCTTTTATGTATTTGGCTCCTTTCAATTGGAACAATGTTATCAGCATTTTGGATTTTAACTGCAAGTGCATTTATGCAATCGCCAGTAGGGTATGAAATGGCAGCAGATGGACGTGCACAAATGAATGATTTCTTAGCGATTATTCAAAACCCACAATTATGGGTACAATTCCCGCATACAATTACAGCGGCGATTGCAACTGGTGCATTCTTTATTGCAGGTGTGAGTGCATGGAAAATAACGAAAGCTCAAGAAACTGAAGTGTTTAAAAAATCGTTCCGCATTTCTATCATTGTTGGAACACTTACAACTGCGCTAGTATTATTCTTCGGTCATGCGCAAGCACAACAATTAATTAAGACACATCCAATGAAAATGGCAGCAGCTGAAGCGTTATGGAATACGAGTGAGGATCCAGCGCCATTTACAGTATTTGCGAAAATTGATGCAGAGAAGCAAGAAAATTCGTTTGAAATTCAAATCCCTTATATGCTAAGTCTATTATCATTTGATAAATTTAGTGGTCAAGTAGAAGGAATGAATCAAATTCAAAAGCAATATGAAGAAAAATATGGGCCTGGAGATTATATACCGCCAGTACACACTATGTTTTGGAGTTTTAGAGCGATGGTAATGAGTGGAACATTTATGCTTCTTCTAGGAGCATACGGATGGTTCTTATCAAGAAAAGATCGTTTAGCTGAAAAAAACTGGTATTTAAAATTAATGGTGTATGCAATTGCACTACCGTTTATCGGTAATACAGTAGGATGGATTATGACTGAAATGGGACGTCAGCCTTGGGTAGTTTTCGGTGTTATGAAAACGGAAGATGCTGTATCTCCAAATGTTACGTTCGGAGAAGTATTATTCTCTTTAGTTTCATTCACATCACTATATTTAATTATAGGTGGAATCACTATTTACTTATTTGTTCGTATTATTAAAGGACATGAGAATAAGAAAGCGAAACAGGATTCTCAAAGCCATGATCCATTTGATAAGGAGGAAGAGTATGTTATCTCTTAATGAGTTGTGGTTTATCATTATTGCAGTTTTATTCGTAGGCTTCTTTGTACTTGAAGGTTTCGATTTCGGTGTAGGTATAGTTTCAAGGTTTTTAGGGGAAAACGATTTAGAGAAAAGAATTTACTTAAATACAATTGGCCCATTTTGGCACGCGAATGAAGTATGGCTTGTTTGTGCAGGTGGGGCTATGTTCGCAGCATTCCCGCACTGGTATGCAACTTTATTTAGCGGGTTTTACATTCCGTTTGTATTTATGCTTCTTGCTTTAATTATAAGAGGGGTTTCCTTTAAATTCCGTGCGAAAATAGACAATCATAAATGGAAAAGTTTTTGGGATTGGGGTATGTTTTTAGGAAGTTTGCTACCGCCTATTCTTTGGGGAGTTGCAATTGCTAACTTTATGGTAGGTATTCCAATTGATGAGACGAAAAATGCTGTAGGTGGATTCTTACAATTACTTCATCCATTTGCATTACTTGGAGGAGTTATGTTCCTTCTGCTATGTATTGTTCACGGCTTGCAATTCCTTACTATACGTACAACTGGTAAGTTAAGAGAACGTGCACGTATTGCTGCGTTGAAAATTGCACCGCTTGCAATTATAGCACTTCTTATTTTTGCCGGTGTAGGGTTATGGAAAACAGATATATTCACTGGTCATGGTACAGAGTGGATTATGGTTCCGATCGGAGCTTTTGTAGCATTATGTGCGTCAACATTATTAAATAAAAGAAGAAGAGATGGTTGGGCTTTCGTTATGACGAGTTTAACAATCATTTTTCTAAGTGCGAGTGTGTTTGCCGGCATGTTCCCACGTGTCTTAATTAGCTCGTTAGGGTCAATATACGATTTAACAATTTATAATGCAGCATCAGGAGATTATGCGCTAAAACTGATGACGTATTTTTCAATTGCTATATTGCCATTTGTTATGGGAAGTCAAATATGGAGTTTCTATGTGTTTAGACAACCTGTTAAGTCAGATAAAGATTTGGAGTACTAATGAAAAGAAAAAGAGGACTTCCGTCGTATCCTGGTAGCCGAGTTTTATATGTAGTGTTAACGATTATTAGCATTTTAGAAGCTATAAGTATTATTGCGCAAACAGTGTTTTTAGCGCGGGCTATTACGTTTTTATTTCAAGGAGAAACAGTGCAATCTGTGTTAAGTGAGACTGTTTATTTTGGAATCACGTTTGCAGTACGTCACATGCTAGTGCGAATATCGCAAATATTAGTGGAACGTTTCGCTGAAAAAACAGGATCGCTACTGCGAAAACAATTAATAGAGGCGTATTTCACATTAGGTCCACGGTATGTTCAAACTGCTGGAACAGGTCATCTGGTTACCTTATCGATTGAAGGTATTGAGAAATTTAAAACATATATTGAATTGACAATTCCTAAAATGATTAGAAGTAGTATCGTACCGGGACTAATTGTACTATATGTTTTTACGTTAGATATTGAGTCTGGAATCATTTTAGTTGTAACGATTCCTATCGTAATTATATTTATGATCCTACTAGGATTAGCAGCGCAGAAAATGGCGGATAGCCAATATGAGTCATATCGAGTACTTTCTAATCATTTTGTAGATACGTTAAAAGGATTAGAAACATTAAAGTATTTAGGTAAAAGTAAACAGCACGAAGGAAAGATTGAAAAAGTAAGTAAAAGGTATAGAAAAGCAACGATGCGTACTTTGCGAGTTGCTTTTCTTTCTTCTTTTGCATTAGATTTCTTTACGAGCTTATCCATCGCATTTGTGGCGGTCGGATTAGGGATACGTTTAATAGATGGGACGATTGTACTATTGCCAGCCCTTACGATTTTAATTTTAGCTCCAGAATATTTTCTGCCGATTAAACAAGTTGGAGCGAATTATCATGCTACGTTAGATGGACAACTTGCAATGGAGCAAATAGAAGAGATTTTACAGCAACAAAAAGAAATAGGAAAGAAAGAATCAAATGTAGATTTAATATGGAATTCCTCTAGTAACTTGAAATTACAAGATGTAAAAGTAAAGAGTGATGAGTCTGCAAAAGCAATATTAGAGGGAATTGATTTTACTTGGAAAGGCAACAGCGCTATAGGTGTAATTGGTGAAAGTGGAGCAGGAAAATCAACATTAATCGACGTATTAGCAGGTTTTTTAACTCCTACAGGTGGAAAGATGATTGTAAATGGTGTGGAAATTGACGGGGCTACTCGTGAAGAGTGGCAAAAGAATATTGCTTATATTCCGCAGCAACCTTATATTTTCCCGCTTTCATTAAAAGATAACATTTGTTTTTATGAAACAAATACAACTGATGAAGAAGTGGAAAGAGTTATTAATGAAGTTGGTCTTCGTTCACTCGTAACATCGCTTCCGAACGGGATGTATGAAAGAATTGGAGAAGGTGGACGTATGCTTAGTGGTGGACAAGAACAACGTGTCGCTATGGCGCGTGCACTTTTAAGCAAAAAGCCAATTATTTTATTAGACGAGCCTACAGCACATCTTGATATTGAAACTGAATTTGAAATAAAACAAGCGATGTTACGTCTGTTTGAAGGTAAGTTAGTATTTCTTGCAACACATCGTCTTCACTGGATGAAACAGATGGATCATATTCTTATTTTAAATAAAGGGGAAATGATAGAAAGTGGAACGTATGAAGAACTTTTAAAGAATGAGGCATTACATTTTCACAGGAAAGAGAGGGGATAGAGATGAGTAACTGGATTAAACCTTATATACAGCAAAATAAAGGTAGAATGACTTTAACTATATTCCTTGGTCTTCTTGGAGTTAGTTCAGGTGCGATGTTACTTTTCATTTCAGGTTATTTAATCTCTAAATCTGCTCTTAGACCAGAAAATGTAATGGCTGTATATGTTCCTATCGTGGCAACACGTGCGTTTAGTATAGGACAAGCGGTATTCCATTATTTAGAGCGTTTAGTTGGACACGATGTCGTACTACGCATATTAGAAAAAATGAGAACGAAACTATATAGAATAGTAGAACCGCAGGCGTTATTTTTCCGTTCGCGATTTCAAACGGGCGATATGTTAGGTGTATTATCCGAAGATATAGAGCATTTGCAAAACCTATATTTACGTACAATATTTCCTAGCATATTAGCATTAGTTGTATATAGCATATTCGTACTTGTTATCGGTGCATTTGACGTAGTGTTTGCACTTATTGCAGCATGTATGCTAGCGATTATCGTCTTTCTGCTTCCATTTGTATCATTACTTTTAATGAAGCAACATCATGTTACTTTAAAACAAGGAAGAAGCCGTTTATATCAACAACTAACAGACGCTGTTTTTGGATTATCAGATTGGCAAGCAAGTGGTAGAAAAAATGAATTCATTGATAAGTATGTAGAGCAAAATGCTCAGTTGTTAAAAACGGAAAAACGAATGAAACGCTGGAATCATATTCGGGACAGTATCATTCAAGTAGTAGTGGGGATTGTAGTTATTTCAATGATCATATGGACTGGAAATGAGGCGGCAAGTGAACAGATTGCACCTACCGTTATTGCGGCTTTCGTCTTAATGACGTTATCAGTTACAAACGCGCTTATTCCTCTTTCAGATGCTATCGATCGAATTCCATCATATGTAGAATCTGCTCATCGTCTAAATCAAGTAGAAGGTAATGCTGTTTTACAGGATGGAGAGGAATTACGCGGGGATAAAGGTTATGTTGCATCAAAACATATAGACATTGAATTAAATCATGTATCGTATAGTTACCCAGATAGTAATGAATTTGTATTGAAAGAAGTATCACTGCAAATAAAGGCAGGACAGAAAATCGCCATTTTAGGAAGAAGCGGAACAGGAAAATCTACTTTGTTAAAATTGTTAACAGGTGCGCTAAGCCCGTTACATGGTGAAGTTTTATTGAATAGTGAACATGCTCATACGAATCTTTTATCGAAATATATTTCTGTATTGAATCAGAAGCCGCATTTATTCGATACGACAATTGGAAATAATGTGCGAATCGGTAAACCAGAGGCTGCGGATGAAGAGATATGGTCAGCTTTAGAGAAAGCACAATTAGCTTCGCATATAGCTTCTCTTCCAGACGGATTGCAAACAAAAATGCATGAAATGGGAAAAAGGTTTTCTGGCGGGGAAAGACAACGGGTTGCTTTTGCTAGAACGCTCATGCAAGAGGCTCCAATTATTGTCCTTGATGAACCTACGATCGGCTTAGATCCAAAGACAGAATTATCTTTAATAGAAACAATGTTTTCTGCAACGGAAGAAAAGACAGTGATTTGGATTACGCACCATCTTGTAGGAATTGAACATGTAGATGAAGTTATATTCCTTGATCGTGGTCAAATTGTGATGCAAGGTAGTCATGAACAACTTTTGAGAGAAAACGAGAAGTATCGTATGCTTTATGAGTTAGATAAAGGAATATAGTTTGAATAAGTAATAATTGTAAAATAGCTACGCCTAATGGTGCAGCTATTTTTTGTTAAGAAATATATATTCTTTTTAAGGTGTAGATTTATCCCGCTATTTGCAGGAAATAAGACTCCTATCTTAAGATCCGGTTGATGTGAGGAAATTAGGCGGAAGAGTAACTGTACGTAAAAATCCGATTGGTGAGGGGGGATAATTAGAAGGGATGGAGAAGCCTCCTTTAATTAAGGTTTCGTTTTATTTGCCTTACATTATTTTATGATAGAAATCAAATGAATAAAAAGTAGCTAATCAAATGCTTATATGATTGAATATGTATATTTACGAGTGAAAAGTTGGATATTTTGTTATGGGCTTGCATAAAAGTATAAAGTTCTCATACGGTTTAAGTAATGTGATATTATGTCGCGTATATAAATAATATGCGAGAAGGTGGGGGGAAAGATGGGGAATCGTTTTGAAAAAAGTGAAGAGGCGATAGAGCGAATTCCGTTGGTAAGTGTATTAATTCCTACTTATAATCGTCCTGGCTACTTTGAAAAAGCATTGTGTAGTGTATTACAACAAACATATTCTAATATAGAAATTATTGTTGGAGATGATAGCACGAATGACGAAACAGAAAATGTGTTACAAAAATACTTATGTGATCATTCAAATATTATTTATATAAAAAACAGGTCAACTCTCGGACAATTTGAAAATGCGCTAATGTTATTTAATGAAGCGAACGGTGAGTATATAAATTTTTTAATGGATGACGATATATTTCATGTGAATAAAATTGAAAAAATGATGAAGTATTTTGTCAATGATCTAGATAATGAAATCAAGCTTATAACATCTCATCGTCAAGTAATTGATGATAAAGGGAAAGAACTACGACATATTTATTCAACTGTCCGTTTATTTGAAGAGGATACGATTATAGAGGGAACAGAATTAGGAAATAGGGTAATTGTAGATCAAAAAAATTATATTGGAGAACCGACAACAGTTTTATTTCGTAAAAATGATTTACAAGAACCGTATGGGATTTTTGATAAGAGAAGGTATTTATGTAATGTAGATATAGCCTCATGGTTATCTTTATTAAGTAAAGGAAAAGCAGTATATATAGCAGAGACACTTAGTTACTTCCGATTACATCCAGGTCAACAGTTGAATGAATCTAATAAACTGATGGATGGAGTAGAGGATTTTTCGCATAGTATTATAGTTGGAGAAAAGTATGGTTTTTTATCTACTGAAAAAGAGTTATATAAAGCGATAACTAATTTCCTAGACTATGCAAAAAAATTAGTTCCATCATCAATATTATATACATTAGACTATTACCGAAAAATTAAGCGAAAGGAAATAAATATAGAAAAGAAAAAACAGTATCAGAATAACAAGTCTCATTTACCGAAAGTCAGTATACTGATTCCTGCCTATAATAAACCTCATTACTTAGAATTAGCTCTCAAAAGTGCTTTGAATCAAACATATGAAAATATCGAAGTAATAATTTCTGACGATAGTACAAACGGTGAAGTTCAAGCGATGATACAACCATATTTAAGTGAATATGGTTGTATCACATATGTTAAAAATAAACCTCGATTAGAAGCAGAGAACTTTAATAAGTGTATAGAACTTGCAAATGGAGATTATATAAACTTTTTATTAGATGATGACTTATTTCATCCTGAAAAGATTAAAAGAATGATGAACTGTTTTTTTAGTCTAGAAAACATTTCGTTTGTGACGTCATATCGTGAATTAATTGATGACAATGGAAAAATATTACCACCATCAACATTGAATATGAAAATTGCCAAAGAAACTACACTTTTTGAAGGGAAAGAATTAGGGGATTATATGTTAAAAAACTTAAAAAATGTAGTTGGTGAGCCTACAACAGTTCTGTTTAATCGAAAATTTTTGGGAGGGGATTTTGGGTGTTTTAAGGGGAAGGGTTACTCTGCTATTCATGACATTGCAACATGGCTAGATATGATGAGGAAAGGGAAAGTAGTTTATATAGAGGAACCCCTTAGTTATTTTAGACAACATAGTGAGGAAAATCAAAAACAAATGCAATTTACATTAAAGACAATTGAAGAATGGAATGAATTAATACTAGATGCATATAATAGTGGGTTTTTAAATTGTGAGCAAGATTATAAAGAATGTTTAACTCATTGTTTGGAAAATGCGGTGTTAATAATTAAGGATGCGGTAAATAATAGTCAATTAAATCAAATTGATAATGAAAAGATAGAGAAGGAACTAAATAAGTTAGTTCATCTTTTATTTGAGAAAGAAGTCTGCTATTGTCAATTTTGCAATCAACAATTTGAAAAATTTTCTCCTTGGCCAGAACATTACGCTTTTCCAAAATATAAATTCGAGATGTGGAATAAAGATACGGGGATTTGTCCGGTATGTGATTCGATGGACCGTGAAAGGTTATATCGTGTATATATTGAAAGAGAAACGGATTTATTAAGTGGAAATGATACTATGCTTCATATTGCACCAGAAGCGAAGTTAAGAAGTTGGTTTGCTCAGTTTAAAAATATTACATATGTATGTGGAGATATTGAACCGAAGGATCCATTAATGCAGGAAATTGATGTTACTAGAATTCCATATGAAAATGATACATTTGATGTGATTTTATGTGGTCATGTATTACAGTACGTTCAAGATGATGAAAAAGCGATGAGAGAGTTATATAGAGTATTAAAAACAAATGGATGGGGAATTATTCAAGCTCCAATCGTAATGAATGTAGATATTATTATAGAGAATGAATTAATTTTAACGCCAAAATTGAGAAAATTAGCTTTTGGTCATGAAGAACATGTAAGAATTTATAATCAATCAGGATTTATACAACGATTAATGAATGTAGGATTTAAGGTTGAATTGTATAACATAGCTGAAAAACAAGGAATGAGAAGTGCGAGGAAATTTGGTTTATCTGAAACTAATGTACTCTATATTGTCCGGAAATGAAGAATTGAGGGGAATTGAAATAATTCGCATAATACGGATTATGGACAGTTAAATCAAAGTTTTGAAGAAGCATTAAACCTTAAAACAAGAATTAATGCTTCTTATTTTAATTATAGAGCAATGTTCAACTTATTTTTTGGTTTTAAATTTAGCTGACAAAGGCAATACTGAGCCATAGTGAATGTAAAGTTGGAGGGCGAGTGTATATGTTTGAAGAGGATGGAATTGTTTTAATTATGGAGCCTGCTGATGAAAGAAACTTGAGGAGATTTATTTTTTCAGTGCCAAAGTCAGTGTATGAAAAGAAGGGGCTTACATTACACTATGGAGCAGCTATAGGACAAGGATATATGGATATAATTGAAGATATTATTAGCGTACATATAGAAATAGATGTTGTAACGATAATAGGGCATGTGAGCGGTTAAATAGCTATTTGAAAAAGGTTGTAGGTGATTTAACTAGAAGTTATGATAAAGAAGATTACAGACAAGTATAATGACGAAGGGAGTCTAAAATGAAAATCAAATCAATTTTATTAGTATGTATAGTTTCAATTGGTTTAATGGGATGTTCACTAGTAGAGCAAGGAAAGAACTCCATAGATTATGCTCAAAAAGCGACAGACTATGTAAATGAAATAAGTACATTTGCAAATGATGCACCAGCATTAGCTGAAAAGGCTGTGAATGATAGCGAAGCTCGAAAAGAATTAGAAACGAAGCTTAGTGAAATTAAACAAGATATACCTGCTTTCAATGAATTAACACCGCCTGATGTAGCGAAGGATCTTCATCAGCAAATCGTCGTATATAACGAAAAGTTAAATACATTAATTGATACGGCAATGACGAAGATAGAAGAAGGAAAAGTGGATGTAGAGCAATTTAAAAACTCTGAGCTTATGCAGACGATAGATCAAGTTCGTGATTTGAAAGACAAGGTTCAAAATTTAGGACAATAATAAAAAGCTCCGTTTGTGATGGACGGAGCTTTTTTATGTTTTCTAATGGAAAGTTAATAATATTTTCTTCCTATAATATAAGCGATTTTTATAACTGCCACTTTTCTAAAATATGTATTGTTTTATTCGTTGCATCCATGCTCACTTGAACACCTATCGGCATAGTAATCATCGGATGGGTATGACAACAATCAAAGTCAGCAAGTAAAGGGATTCTTTGATTTTGCAGTACTTCTACTAATATTTCGTAAGGTTTGCGATTCGTACCACAATCATCAAATTGCTCATGTTTTCCAAGAAGTATACCTGAAACTTTTTCAAATACACCGTTAATTTTAAGTAATGAAAAACTTCTTTCAATAGTAGCTGCATCTTTTGAGCTATCTTCAATAAATAAAATATCACCTTCTTGAATGCTTGGCATATAAGGGCTACCCCAAATGCCTTCTATTGTATTTAAGTTCCCACCAATAATACGGCCAGTAGCTTGTCCGTTTGTTACAGAAATCCAATTGTTTGGTCTACGTTCTTTTTCTTTCGTCTTCTCTTCCCAATTAATAAATTCATCTGACCAAAATAAAGGTTGTTTTATGTTGTAAGGAAGCACTTGATTATGTAGTAATGTTTCTGCAAAATAGTTGTATGTATAATCTACAAAAGGCTCAAATTCTCCAAAGGAGGGGACGAGTGCCGGACCATAAAATGTAGGAATTCCTGTTTTGGCATAAATCCCTAGCAATAAAGCGGTTGCATCTGAATAACCAATCATTATTTTAGGGTTATTTTGAAAAGCATCATAATCAATATAGGGCAATAAGGAATTAGAATTCATACCGCCAATTGTTGACATAATACAAGCTACATTAGGATTTCTTATTAAAGCATTCAGTTCCTCGGCACGCTCTTGTATACTACCAGAACGATAATAATCATGTCGACCTGTTAGTGAACCTTCTAATATGTGAAATCCCTTCTGTTGTAAGTAGGATTTCGCTCGTTCAAATCTTTTTGGAGAAGTGTAGGTTGCTGGTGAAGAGGGCGAATAAATGCCGATTGTGTCTCCGTATTTTAATGTTTTTGGAAGTAGCATCGTAAGAATCCTTTCTATTAAATAGTTAAATTACGATAATGCAACATTGAATATTCTTATATTTCGGTATTTTAAGTGTAACATAAATGTATGGGATGAATAAATATGCTTTTTACCTTGACGATATAAAGTAATTGTTGTTATGGTTAAATGTGAGTGTATAAATGGTTTGCTAAAGGAGTTTTGAAATGAAGCGGTTAAAATGGGGAAGGGTGACGATCCTAGTAGTCATTATTTTAGGGATATGTTGGTTCTTATTCCAAGGAACTCAAAAGAGTGCAACAAATGTAGAGGGACAACCTTTACAGGTGGCAGAACTACCTAAAACAGGATTAACTGAAAAAGTAGTGCCACCAAAGTACATACCACCGGAAATTGATGCAAAAGCAGCTATGATTATCGATGCGAGTAATGGAGATATAATTTATCAACATAATGAAAATGAAGCTTTTGCGCCAGCAAGTATGTCTAAGATGATGACAGCGTACCTACTATTAGAAAATGTACATAATGGGAAAGTTCGCTGGGAAGATCCGGTGAAAATGAGTGTGAAAGCGGCACAAACAGAGGGTGCGAGAATCCCAGTCCAAGTTAATGACACATTAACTGTTAAAGATTTGTATCATGCATTAATGATTGAATCAGCAAATAATTCGGCTGTAGCTTTAGCAGAACATATGGCAAAAACAGAGAAAGATTTCGTTCAGCGTATGAATGAAAAAGCAAAGCAGTTAAAAATGTCGGATTATGCTAAATTTGCAAATGCGTCAGGACTACAAGAACCTGATGGAAGTGAGACAAAGATGACAGCTGCTGATGTAGCAAACTTGGCGTATCATCTTATAAAAGATTATCCAGAAATATTAGAAGTGACTCATTTACGTCAAAGTCAGTTAGCATTTAATAATATTAATGTTATAAGTACAAATGATATGTTAAACAAAAATAATAAAGCTTTATATATAGAAGGAATAGACGGATTAAAAACAGGATTTACAGATAGCGCGGGGTATTGTTTTACGGGTACAGCAAAACAAGGTAATACTCGTATTATTACAGTTGTAATGGGAACGAAAGGTAAAACGAAGCGTTTTACAGAGACGAATAAGTTAATGTCTTATGCATTTGGCTTAGTTAATTAAGTGAAATATTGAGTTAGATCATTATATAAGAAAGGTAATTTGTTGTTACTTATTATAGGTAACGATAAATTACCTTTTTATTTTTAGAACTAGGAAATAAGAAGGTAAAAAATGTGAGTGTTATTATTTGAGTTTATTATTGTTTGTTGATATTATAAAGTTAGAAACTTATTAATGATAAGTTTTAAGAGGCAGAATATGATGTGTACATATGAAAAAGCCTCAAATGAAAATTGGAGGGAATTATGATGGCAAAAGATTTTTACTCGGCAATTGAAGACAGAAGATCTATTTACGCGATTAGTAAAGAGCAAGTAGTTTCTGATGAGAAAATTCAAGAAGTGATTTATCATGCTGTAAAACATACACCTTCAGCTTTTAACTCTCAGAGCGCTCGCGTTGTCGTCTTGCTTGGAGAACAACACGATAAGTTATGGGATATTACGAAAGAAACGTTACGAAAAATTGTACCTGAAAATAATTTTGCATCTACTGAAGAAAAAATGAATGCATTTAAAAATGGTTATGGAACGGTCCTATACTTCGAAGATAGTCAAGTAGTGGAACAACTGCAAGAAAACTTTGCCTTATATAAAGAGAATTTTCCGGTTTGGTCTCAACAATCCTCAGGAATGTTACAATTTGCAATTTGGACGGCTTTAGAAATTGAAGGATTTGGTGCTACATTGCAGCATTACAATCCATTAATTGATGAAGAAGTGAGAAAAGAATGGGAAGTTCCAGAAAGCTGGAAACTAACTGCGCAAATGCCGTTTGGTAAACCGGTGGTAACTGCAGGTGAAAAAGAATACCAACCTTTAGAGAATCGTGTGAAAATTTATAAATAATGCGGGATAAAAGGTGAACAGAAATATAATCTGTTCACCTTTTTATAAGGAGTAAGGATTTTTTTGATAGGAATTTTTCATCTGATTTTTTAATTCGTTTTTACGTGTTTCAATAGTTGATATTTTTTGTAAGGTAATAATTGAAACGAATTGAAAAAAAGCATAGTACAGTTCTATATTTTTATTTATAGGATCATCTATTATGTTTTTCATAAATATACCTCCTTCTTTCATCACAATATTTGCAGGCAATAAGACTTCCATCTCAAAATTCAATGCTACGTGGAGAATACCGACCTGTAAAAGTTCGATTGGCTTCCGGGTAGTGTGGATAATACAGGTATGGATTAAGATACCACTGTATATATGATAATATAAATATCCTGAAAATTCCATATGTAGCGGAAAATAGTGAGTGGAATGTGCATTTTCGTCAAATTAGAACAGAATTTTTGAAGTTAAATCTTACAAATCATCAAATCTTTTAAAGGCGATAGACAGTATCAAAAAAAGTTTTCAGAAAATATTATACTATTGATAAAAAAAGCATTTTTTGTCATGATAAGAGTATGCTTCATGGAAGGAACCTTACTAGGAAGTACATTCTTTGCATTGTATTAGATTAATAGAGTTTTTCGGAGTGGATAGGAAAATATATATTAAGATAATGAATGAAATGTCGAATTTTCAATGAAATACATAAGAGAATTGAAAAAAGCATTGCAAAAACAATAAGTTTAATGGTAAAGTTCACATGAAGTTCACACGGAATTCACTTCATTCGTTTAAAATGAACTCTGTGTGAAAAATAAAACTCTTGTTAAAAAATGGAACTTAATGAATATTTTACTTTGATAATATTGTAATGTATTAAGTTTATAAGTTTTTTTAAGAGGATAGTAGGGAAAGGAAGTAAAGACAACTTATGAAAAAAGTAATTGCAGGTTTAGCAGCAGCTTCTGTAGTGGGTGTTGCAGTTCCAGGTATGGATTCTGCTCAAGCACAAGTTTCAAATGAGGCGCTAAAAGAAATTAATGGACAAACTCAAACTCAAACGACTGTAACTGAAACAAAAAAGGTAGAAACAACTTCTGAATTAAAATACACGGTAACAGCTGATGTATTAAATGTTCGTTCAGGTGCTGGTACAGGACATAACGTGATTTCTAAAGTGAAATCAGGTCAAGTACTACAAGTAATTGGACAAGAAAACGGTTGGTTCAAAGTAACTGTAAACGGTCAAACTGGTTATGTAAGTGGTGACTTCGTAACGACTGGTGGTAAAACAGGAACTACTGTTCAACAAGGAACTGGTACTTACACAGTAAACGTTTCTTCACTTAACGTACGTACAGGCCCAAGTACATCTCATACAGTATTAGGTTCTGTAAATAAAGGTAAAACAGTACAAGTTGTTGGTGAAGTACAAGATTGGTTTAAAATCAACTTCAATGGTGGAACTGGATACGTAAGCAAAGACTTCGTAACAAAAGGTGGTTCTGCTGTATCTAACGAAACACAACAACCAACTACAAACAACAACACTACTACAGTTCAAACTGGTGGTTCTTATGTTGTTAACACTGGTGCTTTAAAAGTACGTACAGGCCCAGCTACATACAACGCTGTAATCGGTGGCGTAACAAACGGTAAAGTATTAAACGTTACTGGCGCTGAAAATGGTTGGTACAAAATTAACCATAATGGCCGTACAGGTTACGTAAGTGCAGACTTCGTTAAGTTTGTAAAAGGCGGAGTAAACAACGTTACAAATAACGTTCAACAACCAGGTAAAGACGTACAACAACCAACAACAGGTGGAAATACATCTTCAATCGCTGGATTCGCTAGATCTTTAAATGGTTCACCATACAGAACTGCTGGTACAACACCTGCTGGTTTTGACTGCAGTGGATTCATTCACTATGTATTAAATCAAACTGGTCATAAAGGCGCTCGTCAAACAGTTGCTGGATACTGGAGCTCTAAAACAAAAACTAGCAATCCACAACCAGGTGATTTAGTATACTTCCAAAATACTTATAAATCAGGTCCTTCTCACATGGGTGTTTACTTAGGAAACGGTCAGTTCATTAGTGCAGAAACTGATGCAACTGGTGTACGTATTAGTTCTGTAAGTAACTCTTACTGGAGCAAGCACATGTTAGGTTACACAAAAGCATACTAAGAAAAAGTAGTTTATATACTTTTCGTATAGAGAAAAGGCTTTCCAGGGAAACTTGGGAAGCCTTTTTATAGTTGAATAAATTGGGAATGTAGTAGTTTTTACTGTAACTTCCCATTTAAAAATCGAGCGTATAGGTCATGGAAGTAGTTCGGGCGAAATAAGTTTGCTGCATGTCCTGCAAGCGGTATTTCTTTATATAAAACGTTAGGAAGAATGGATTTCAAATCAAAAAGACAAGATTTATAGAGATGATCATGTTCACCCATTACCCATAGAATAGGGTGGGGAAGTGATTTTAATTTAGATTTTAAATCGAATTCTAAACGATGCCGTAATGATTGGGCGATAATTGATGAATGTAATTGCAATCCGAAACGGTAATAAATATTTCTTGAAATGACTGCGAACGGATTTGCTTTTAGCATGCCACTTGGGAAAATGGTATTTGCGTATTGAGAGAGCCATTTAGAGTACTCGTCTCCTCGCTTCTCCCAAAACTTTTGAAATACGTTATATAAAAGGGATGGATTATTATAATGTCCACCAATGTGACAAATGCTCAATACTTTTTCTGGATGCATTTGTGCAAAAATTGTAGAGATATAACAGCCGTAACTTAGAGCGCAAATATGAGCTTTTTGAATGCCTTCTTTTTCATATAAATTCAATAATTGATCTACGAGACGCTGTAATGAAAATTCGATATCTGCACCTTTATCATCACCATGACCTAATAAGTCGTAAGTAATAACGTTGTAAGAGGCGGAAAATCGTTTATGCTCTTTTTTGAAGGCACGACGATTGCCGACTAATCCATGAATAAAAATAATTGTTTCCTTTTCGGAATGTATATTTGTTTGCAAAAAGGATACTCCTTTCAATAACGGGAGATTTATATAGTATCGTAAATTGGTAATTTATAATTCACATAGAATAATATTTAGCACTAGGTAATAATATCAGATATTTATATCTGTTGTAAAGATGCGTTTGTATGTATATTTTGTAAAAACAGAAAAAGTGTGTTTACATTCAGTTTACATTTGTATTGTATTCTATTTTTAGAAAGAACAGTTTGGTTTAACAAGAGGAGATGAACAGGAATGGAAGTTAGAAATGAGATGAAGAAAAAAGGGAACTGGAGGCAGTTTTTACGCCTTATTCAAGATACAAATCCTCCAAAAGGGATTCTTGCTTTTGCGTTATTAATGAGTTTACTTTCTACAGGAGCGAGTTTATTTATACCGATGTTAACGAAAGGGTTAGTAGATAATTTTTCACTTTCGTCAATAAGTACAGGACAAATTGTTGGGCTAGTTGCATTCTTTATTATGCAAACTATAGCTGCAGGATTATCTATATATTTATTAAATTATATTGGGCAGAAGATTGTAGCTGGACTGAGAGAACGCTTGTGGAAAAAGGTGCTTATTTTACCGGTAACTTATTATGATCAAAATAGAACAGGCGATACAATTAGCCGTATGACAAATGATACAGGAGTTGTGAAAACATTAATTTCTGAGCACTTGTCAAACTTATTAACAGGTGGTATTTCAATTGTTGGATCATTAATTGTATTATTTGTTTTAGATTGGAAAATGACACTTTTACTTTTAACCGTTATTCCATTATCAGTACTTATTTTAGTTCCACTTGGACGAAAAATGTATAAGATTTCAAAAGCACTTCAAGATGAAACGGCTTCTTTTACTAGTGTATTAACGCAAGTATTATCAGAAATTCGTTTAGTAAAATCTTCGAACACAGAAAAAAGGGAATATGAAACTGGAAATAAAGGTATTGAAAAGTTATTGCAATTTGGTTTGAAAGAAGGTAAAGTGCAAGCGTTAATTTCACCAGTTATGTCGTTTGTTTTAATGGCATTGCTTGTTATTATCGTAGGGTATGGTGGAATGCGTGTTTCTAGCGGTGCATTAACAACAGGGGAACTAGTAGCGTTTATTTTATATTTAGTACAAATTATAATGCCGATGAGTCAATTATCTATGTTCTTTACACAATTCCAAAAGGCAATTGGTGCAACGGAAAGAATTAATACAATTTTAGAATATGAAGTAGAAGATCATGAAACTGGTATGAAGGTCACAAATGCTAAGCAACCAATCGTTCTTGAAAATGTACATTTCGAGTATAACGAAGAAGAGCAAGTTTTAAAGAATATTGATTTCACAATTGAATCAGGAAAAGTAACAGCAATTGTAGGACCAAGTGGTAGCGGGAAAACGACGTTATTCTCACTATTAGAACGTTTTTATGAGCCAACTAGCGGTGCTATTAAATTAGGAAAAGACTCAATTAAGAATTATTCACTACAGTCATGGCGACGTCACATCGGTTACGTATCACAAGATAGTCCGTTAATTGATGGAACGATTCGTGATAATATTTGCTACGGTGTTGAGGGTGAAGTGACTGATGCAGAAATTGAAAAAGTAGCAGCAATGGCATATGTTGATGCATTTATTCATGATTTGCCAAACGGATACGCAACAGAAGTTGGAGAACGTGGTGTGAAGCTTTCTGGAGGACAAAGACAGCGAATTGCCATTGCCCGAGCATTACTTCGAAATCCACAAATTCTTATGTTAGATGAAGCAACTTCCAGTCTGGATAGTAAATCAGAGTCTGTCGTTCAAAAGGCGTTAAATAACTTAATGAAAGGCAGAACAACGTTAGTTATTGCACATAGACTTTCTACTGTTGTAGATGCCGATAAAATTATCTTTATAGAAAAAGGGAATCTTACAGGAAGCGGTACACATGATGAATTGTTACGCACACATGATATGTATCGCGAATTTGCAACGCAACAATTGAAAATTAAAGAGGGCGCATTATAAAATGAATAATCAGTGGGGGTGGTACTCCGCTGATTATTCATTTTTAAAATTTTTATTACGGATGCTAATTAGAAAGGAAATGGTTTCTTTGATACCTAACATTTTAATAGTGGACGACGATCCGCATATTAGAGAACTTGTTTCTGTATTTTTAGAACGAGAAGGTTTTCAAACATATGAGGCAATTGATGGTCTAGATGCACTTCAGAAAATAGATGAAGTAAAAGTTGATATGGTTATTCTTGATATCATGATGCCGAATATGGATGGATTTGATGTATGTTTTGAATTAAGGAAGTACTATGATATTCCGATTTTGATGCTAACTGCGAAAGGGGAGACGTCCCAAAAAGTAAAAGGATTTCACCTTGGCACGGATGATTATCTTGTAAAACCATTTGATCCGATAGAACTAGTAGTGAGAGTTAAGGCATTATTGAAACGTTACCAAAATACAGTGTCGCAATCGATTCAAGTTGGAGATGTATTGTTAAATCGTAAAACATTTGAAGTTTCAGTTGGAGAACAAACAGTTACATTACCGCTAAAAGAATTCGAATTGCTTTTTACTTTAGGTTCTAAAGCAGGAAGAACGTGTTCGAGAGAGCAATTAATTGAAGATGTATGGGGATATGATTTTGAAGGGAATGAACGTACACTAGACGTTCATATTAATCGGCTACGTGAGAAGTTTCAAGAAGAGAAGTCGAAGTTCAGTATTAAAACGATAAGAGGTTTAGGGTATCGCTTAGAGGTAAGTAAATGAGGAAAAGAAAACAAATGAGTAGGCTGAAGATGTTGAAAGTAATTGGAGCGGTATTAGCGCTTTTTTCTTTTCTCACTATAATTTGGTCTATCGCATTTTATGTAGCAACTAGTATATTGAATGCTCTGGAAGTAAATGTATCGCCGTTTGTTACTTTTTTAATTAGTGATATGGTCGGCTTTGTATTTATTGTTCTTATCTGGACATTGATTGGGATATTAATGAGACCAAAAAGACAGGCAATGATTTGGACGATTATTGAACCGATACAAAAAATTGCAAAAGGAGACTTCTCCGTAAAAATACGCAATGAAGAAAAGTATGATGGAGAAATTGGTGTACTCGTAAAAAGTATAAATGATATGACAGATGAACTGAATACGATGGAGAAAATGCGTCAGGAATTTGTATCGAATGTTTCTCATGAAATACAGTCACCATTAACTTCTATAAAAGGATTCGCAAGAGCACTACAAGATGATAATCTTTCGGAGGAAAAAAGAAAGCATTATCTTACTATTATTGAAACAGAAACGACGAGATTATCTAAACTAAGTCAAAATTTACTGAAACTAACTCTTTTAGAGTCGGAAGAGTATACACCAGAAAAAACGACTTATCGATTAGATCAACAGTTAAAGCAAATTGTGTTAAATAGTGAACCGCTCTGGGCTGAAAAAGAAATTGAATTAGACCTTGATTTAGAAAAAGTGCATATAACTGCCGATCGGGAAAGTATGAGTCAAGTTTGGATTAATTTAATTCATAATAGTATTAAATTTACTTCAAGTGGTGGCACAATTACAATTCAGTTACAAGAACATGAGAAAGTAGTGGAAGTACGTATTAGCGATTCGGGAATTGGTATATCAGAAGAACAAAAACAACATATATTTGAACGGTTCTTTAAAGCTGATTCTTCACGAAATCGAGCATATGGAGGAAGTGGTTTAGGGTTAGCGATAGTAAAAAAAGTAGTCGACCTACATCAAGGAGAAATAAAGGTTGAGAGTGAGGAAGGGAATGGGACGGAATTTATTGTGTGTATTCCGAATCAAGAAGAATAGTATTAGAGGAATCTCATCGCCAATAAGATGAATATATAGTCAAAACGTTATTCCTACAAAAGGAATAACGTTTTTTTGTTTTATAGGTACGATTTTCCTTTAGCTTCAGGTACCTTTGATAGGCACTGTGATTTCACAATGTACAGGTAATTCTATAGTAGCTATTAACCCACTTTGATCCTCACTACTTGCAAGATTTAGGTTTCCGCGATGAGCCTGCACAATCCTTGCCACCATTGGAATTCCTAGACCATGACCTTCTTGGACAGTTCGCTTTCTTCTAGAGGAATAGGGTAACTCGGTAATCTCTGTCAATTTCTCCATTGGAATTCCCTGTCCATTATCCTTTACAATAAGGCGATATTGGGATTGATCCTTAGATAGAGATGTTTCCAACGTGATTATACACCCTTGATTGTTATGAGTTACACTATTTTGGACAAGATTAGTGATTGCGCGAAGTAGCAATTTCTCGTCTCCCATAACCTGAACCGCTTCAAAATTCAGCTTCAAAACAAATTCATATCGATCATCCAACCCATTATTCAAAAAATCTGTAGCGACCTGTCTCGCTAAAACGGATAGACGGATTTGTTTCAAATGTAAAGGTTGCATTTCATACTCAAGCATGGAGACTAGATTCAGATCACTTATAAGTGACCTGAGTTTCTCACCCTGCTGTCGAATGATACCGGCCTGCTGTCTATGCTCCTCTGGCAATTCAAAGCAATCTTCCATCTCACTTGCATAGCCAAGAATAATTGAGAGGGGAGTCCGAATATCATGAGAAATTCCAGCAATCCAATTAGAACGAGCTTCGTCTCGCGCTTTTAGGGCATCTGTTTTCTTTTTGAGTGTAGTTGACGCAGAATTAATACTTTGAGCCAAGTCACCAAGTATACCCTTAGAATCTAATTGAACGGATTCCTCTCTAGCAAGATTGTGGACGCCTGAAACAAGAGGACGTATCCCTTTTATAAAACGCGTACCAATCACAACAGAAATCAATAGAGTTATTCCGATATTAATGAGTAGAAGTAGCCCAATTCTTAAGGGCATTTCTCTTAACCAATCAGAAAGAAAGGAAAATTGATACTTCCAGTGGCTTTCCTTAGGATATCCGACCACAATTAGGCCATTGTCATGTTCCCAAGTATAAACAGGGTATTGTAAAAGATAATATCGCGAGAACTTAGCTACATCGACTAAATTATAAAATCTTGGAACATCTTTAGGTAAATGGTAGTCCCATCGCACATGACCATCTTCATCGATAAACATAGCCCATGCAAGATTGTGCTGCAAAATCTTGATAGTGCTTTCGTTCAATTGATAGTTGTTATCCTGTTTGTCTAGATTTTGAGAAAGCTTCTTAAGTAAAACTTCTGATGGCATTTTTTGATTAGTTTCAGTGAATACTAAGGTACCAAGTAGCACGAAATTAAAAATAAGTACAAACAGTGAGATGAGGATGGTTGTAGTAACAAAGCGTTGTAATATACGAGTAATTCCTTCCAATCAATATGTCTCCTTTACTAGTAATTTATATCCTAGTCCCCTGAAGGTAAGTAGATGGATTGGTTTGGAAGGGTCCAGCTCAATCTTTTCACGTATCCGCCTGATGTGAACCATTAATGTATTTTCAAGACCGTAGCTGTCATCTCCCCAAACTGCTTGACATAAGGCGTCATTTGTAATGATTCGCCCTTGATTTTCATAGAGTTTTACAAGAATGGCATGCTCCTTTGCTGTCAAGGGAATTTCTTTCTGTCCTCTGTACACAACAGCGCTTTCGAGATCGACAATTTGTTCTCCTAACTTAAAAGTAGATAGACGATCTGCGATTGAGGAGGAGTATACACGTTTCAAAATCGCTATTAGCCGCAATACCAACTCACGTGGCAAAAACGGTTTTACCAAGTAATCATCTGCCCCTAAGCCCAATCCAAGCAATCGATCTTCATCCTCTCCCCGCGCGGAAAGAAAAAGAACTGGTATAGTCGAAAATTGCCTAATGGAAGACAGTAATGAAAATCCGTCACCATCAGGTAACATAATATCTAGAATCGCGATATCTGGAGTGTTTGTCTGACAAAATGATAGAGCAGAGGTACAGTCACCAGTAACATAAATACGAAAAAATCCCTCTTTTCTTAAAAGTTTTTCAATCATTATTCTGATTTCGTGTTCATCGTCTACAATTAATATTTTTTTGTCTTTTAAATTTTCCATTTTCCATCACCTTATTTGATTATACATGAAAAAGGGAATTATTGGTGGGTAGGTTCGTATTCGCTACTTAGTTCCTTTTTAGAACAAAGCAAACATATTTGAAATAAAATGATTACTATTTCTTTAACTCTCATATGTACAACCATAAAGTAGAGCAATTTGTGTTATATATTTGATAGAGAAGTAATCATTATTTGAAAAATGCATTTAGTCACCTTTGGAAGAGGTAGGTTACGGTACTATAAAAATATCTTTGCTCAGTGTGAGAAATAAAAAATGGAATTATTTTGTATTCCATTCTTTTACATAACTTGACTACTATAGGACAATATTTTCTTCTTCAAATCATTATTAGTTTTCATATTGCTGTTGCACTGCCTTAGGCAGCTCCTCGAAACTAATCTCTTCCCAATATGTAACGCCTCGAATCATTGTATAATATAGTCGGATATAAGCACCTTCTCTCAATTTCTTTCCTGCCGAAAAACTTAATTCTTCTTTCTTTTTTTTCTCATCATAAGCAATCACCTCATAGTCGTAACGTCCATTTTTACCTTGAACACTGGATCCAGTTATCTTTGTATAATAGACTGTTTTCCCTGCAGGATTTTCAGGTGTAAGTTTCTCCGGAGTAAAGAAGAACATCCACATACACGCTCCAAACAAGATAATGCCCCCTAGTGCCAACAATATTTTTTGCATTATAAATTCCTCCTAAGTTCAATTAGGATGAGACAATATCTCTGTTCTTTAATCTTCGGATTGACCTCGATGCAAAAATAATAATGAAAGCCATATTAATCATCCCAAATAAAAAGCCCTGCATATTCGTCAACTTATCCTGATTCATCACACTCATACCAATATTAAGTAATGAGAATGGGAATAACATGCCAAACTTGCCAATATACATACCTAAACCAATAAAGACTCCACACAGACTTATTCCAATCGGTGTAGCAAAACTGCGAATCCGTAGCGAAAGCCCCAATTGTAAAGAACTAATTGAGATAGAAGCATACCATCCACGTAACGTCCATTCTATAGTTTCTAAAGGGAACGGCCCGGGTAAGGAGAACAAGGTACCTATAAGCCAATAGAGTCCAATGAACAGGCATTGCACAAACAAAATTAAAATACTAACGATTATTAATTTGGCAAGAAATACATTGGAAACCGATATGGGTGAGGTCATAATCATATTCCAATTCCGGTTTAAATGTTCCAGCCTACATATATAAGAGCAACAGATGGCTATCAAAATAGGTAAGAAAAAAACACCGTAAAACAGACTGACCTGAGTCCATAAGCTGTACCAACCATTTTGCAGAGCTCCTTGGTTCAAATAATAATTCGCACTTCCAATCAATATACTTATAATTGGAAGTACAGCTATCACAAGACTAATCCTGGAATGGCGTAGTTTGAGCCATTCAGCAAAAATACTACGTTTCATTAAATTCCCTCCTTAGATTTCCTGACGACTTACTTGAATACGTCCAGCGAAATAGAACAGGCCTGTCATAATCAATGCACCTAATATAATTTTAAAGTTTACTGGCTGTCTCATATAAAAACCCATAGGCTCAACATATAGATAAGTAACGGGACTGAGATCTAAGTAATAAGACCAAATAAAAATATGTCTAATAGCAGACGGAAATAACCCAGCGGTCATTCCTATAAAACCGCCTAGCATACCCAAGCACAACGCAAAAGACTGGTTTTTGATGGAGAACGAAACCCATTGTTGAAGTGCTGTGATAGCAAGAGTTGTTAGTAGATTTCCAAAAATGAAGCGGGTTAGTAATTCGATTGGAACAGTGCCAGGGAAATTCTTTATTAGCCCGAACACTATTATAAATAAAATTTGTGCAAAGATAGCATTCAACATCAGACTATTAATGCAGATATACTTTGCTGCATAGAGTTGCTTACGTTCCACATTTGTAGCAACAAGCATTTTCCAAGTCGATCCCTTATGCTCCATGTCACAAATACGTGAGGCAACAACGGCCGAAATAATTGGCATAAAAAGACCATTCATGGAAGATATACTAAAAAAAATAGATTCCCAAACGCGGTTATCTGGATTGCTCGCAATGGACCGACTAATAGACATAAAAGCCCACAACAACTCCACGATAAGAAATAGTATAATCATGGTCCATATTTTTTTATGACGAATTTTAAAATATTCCAGTGCTAATATTTTGATCACAAGCTCCGCTCCTTTCCTGTAAACTCTAGGAAGATATCCTCCAAACTTTTCTTTTGCTCCTCGATTCGGGTGACAGAAATTTCATGTTCAACAAGCAATTTGTTCATTTCTGCTATTTCTTTATCTTGAAGATTACTCAATTCAATCCGCTTGCCATTGTTAATCGGGCTATATCCTTGAGCGATAAGTAGCTGCTCAGCTTTGACATTATTCCCAGTTTTCATAAAGATGGCGTTTCTACTTTTTTTTCGCAATGTTGTCATACTTCCTTGAAACAATAAATTACCTTCACTAATAATCCCTACAGAGGTAGCGATTTGTTCAATCTCAGAGAGTAAGTGGCTGGAAAGCAATATAGTTATTCCATAGCGTGCCGGTAATGATTTGATAAGTTCTCGAATTTCACCAATACCAGCGGGATCAAGACCATTCGTTGGCTCATCAAGAATCAGTAGTTTTGGGAAGGCAAGCAGAGCCATTGCAATTCCTAGCCGTTGCTTCATTCCAAGTGAATATTGTTCAGTCTTCTTGTCTTTCTGATTTTCTAGCCGTACAATACGAAGCGCCTCGTCTATATTTTTATCTGGAACATTCCGAAGACGCTGCATGACCTTCATATTCTCAAGCCCTGTCAAATGTCCATAATAAGAAGGGGATTCGATTAGCGATCCAGTACGCTGCAGAATAGATGAACGATTTTTCTGCAGACTTTCCCCGAAAACTTTAATTGTCCCTTCCGAAGGCTTAATAAGTCCCAATAACATTTTTAGTGTAGTTGTTTTCCCTGCTCCGTTTGGACCCAAAAAACCATAGATTTCTCCTTCATGGACATGAAGATCAACTTTATTTACGCAATTAATAGAACCATATGTTTTGGACAGGTTTTGTGTTTGTATAATAGCTGAAACACTCATATAAAAAGTCAGCTCCATTCAAATTTTTAGTTGTTTTTTCAACTTTAATTGTAATGGGTTTACCTTTCCTGAATCTAAAGTGAATCTTACAACAACCTTAAATCTTTTGTATTGTATTAAATTTTTAGCGAACTCTTTCTGAGTGCATCGTTTACATTATTCGAGAATGAACAAAATTGAAAAATAGTAATTATATTTTAGAGAATTGAGCTCGTTTTTTCGTTTTAGTGTATTTGTATATCTGAGTTTGATAGATATGACGGGTCCATCCTAATACTATTTTTCTTACAGAGACAATCACTATAGTTACCTACAAGTAACCTACGCACATGAAAGTGCATCATTGCCTTTTTACATAAACATAGATACAATTTTAATATAATACATAACTGAGATGATTAAGGAGTGTTATACTTGGCAGAATTATTACAAGGAAAAAATGCTTTAATTACAGGAGCAGGTAGAGGGATAGGGCGTGCTGTAGCGATCGCATTAGCGAAAGAGGGCGTAAATGTAGGTCTTTTAGCTCGTTCAGAAGAAAACTTAAAAGCTGTAGCGAAAGAAGTAGAAGCAGAAGGCGTAAAAGCTGTTATTGCGACTGCTGATGTTTCTTCATACGAAGAAGTGACTACTGCGATTGAGACGTTAAAAAACGGTTTAGGATCTATCGATATTTTAATTAATAACGCTGGTATTTCTAAATTCGGTAAGTTTTTAGAATTAGACGTTTCTGATTGGGAAAAAATCATTCAAGTAAACTTAATGGGTGTATACTATGCAACTCGTGCAGCTTTACCAAGTATGATTGAACAACAATCTGGTGATATTATTAACATTTCATCTACAGCAGGACAAAAGGGTGCACCTGTAACAAGTGCATACAGTGCTTCTAAATTTGGTGTTCTTGGCTTAACAGAATCGTTAGCGATGGAAGTTCGTAAACATAACATTCGTGTGACAGCTTTAACACCAAGTACAGTAGCAACGGATATGGCTGTAGATTTAGGATTAACTGATGGAAACCCAGATAAAGTAATGCAAGCAGAAGATATTGCAGAGTTTATCGTAGCGCAGCTGAAATTAAATAAACGTACATTTATTAAATCAGCAGGACTTTGGTCTACTAATCCGTAGGGGATAAATGTATAAACAAAAGAAGGGATATTTATTCTGTAATGGAGTAGATGTGCCTTCTTTATTTTTGTTTAGGAGACAGAATTTTCGGTATAATCAAATGTGAGTAGTAGAAAAGTATTGAAAGGGATGGTATTTACATGAGTATAATTGAGAAGTGGACGGCTGTTGATCAATATATGAGTGATGTATTAATACCGAAAGATTCTATATTAGAAGAAGTTCTTCAAGCAAACGCGGCAGCTAATTTACCAGCACATGATGTATCACCAACGCAAGGGAAGTTTTTGCAACTATTAGTACAAATTCAAGGAGCTCGAAACATTTTGGAAATTGGTACTCTAGGCGGATATAGCACGATATGGCTTGCAAGGTGCTTGCCATCTGGAGGCCGAATTGTTACATTGGAAGCAAATGAAAAACATGCAGAAATTGCACGTAACAATATTGAGCGTGCCAATTTGAATGATAAAATTGAAGTACGAGTAGGATTAGCTTTAGAATCTTTACGGCAAATCGAAAATGAGAAGTATGAACCATTTGATTTTATTTTTATAGACGCCGATAAACAAAATAACCCTGCTTATTTTGAATGGGCACTGAAGCTATCACGCCCTGGTACTATAATTATTGGGGATAACGTAGTACGTGAAGGAGAAGTTATTGACAATATGAGTAATGATCCTCGCGTGCAAGGGATACGTCGCTTCTATGAATTAATAGCTGCAGAGCCACGTGTAAGTGCTACTGCGCTTCAAACTGTAGGAAGTAAAGGATACGATGGATTTGTCATGGCAGTCGTAAAAGAATGACGAAAGGAGATAAAAAGATGAAAAAGAAATTTCAAAAATTATAACATGTATCGTGTATAACGCAGCTAGCTCGTGGACCTCCAACATACTTGAAAATATAAGTTTATATAAACATTGGAGGTTAGGAATAGATGAGAACTCAAAAAGAAATGCTAGACTTAATTATGAATACAGCAAAAGAGGATGAAAGAATTCGAGCTGTCATTATGAATGGATCACGTGTAAATCCAAATGTGAAGAGAGACTGTTTTCAAGACTATGATATTATGTATGTTGTACATGATATACAATCTTTTACGTCTAATCATAATTGGATTCATAGATTTGGAGAAATAATGATTGTACAAATGCCAGAAGAAATGTCATTAATTCCAGCGGACGAAGACGGGAAATTTCCGTATTTAATGCAGTTTATGGATGGAAATCGAATTGATTTAACGCTCGTTCCATTTGATTTGATAAATAAGTTCGTTGGACAAGATAGTTTAAGTGAACTGCTTCTGGATAAAGATAATTGTATGGATGAATTTCCACCAGCAAGCGATAAAGATTACTTAATAAAAAAGCCTACAGAAAAAGAGTTTTTAGATTGCTGTAATGAATTTTGGTGGTGTAGTACGAATGTGGCAAAAGGACTATGGAGAGAAGAACTTTCTTATGCGAAAGGGATGCTCGATGGTCCGATGCGAGATATGTTCATCGTAATGCTAGAATGGCATATTGGTATGAAAACAGACTTTACAGGTAATGCAGGGAAGTTTGGGAAGCATTTCGAGCAATATATTGAAAAAGATATGTGGGAGCAATTTAAAAGAACTTTTTCTAATGCAGAATATGAAAACATATGGGAGTCATTCTTTGTCATGGGTAATTTATTTAGGGAAGTAGCGAATGAAATTGCTAATGCTTATGGATATCAGTACCCGCAAGGTGATGATGACAGAGTGACAAGTTATCTAAAACATGTGAAAGCTTTGCCGAAAGATAGTACATCGATTTATTAATAATAGTAAGCAGTAAGACTGTCCAAATTACGGACAGTCTTATTTTTGTTCATGAATAGGAATTTCTCTAACAAAGTGCAGAGGAATCACATATGAAACTTTAGGGAGGTTTTTATCATGTATTATTTTTATTCGCCACAAATGTTTGCTCCATATCAATGGGGAGGACTAGAACGAGATGTTTCATACGCCTATATGCCATATCACTCATTTTATTATGGAAACTATATAAATCCATTGCTATACGTATATACCCCTCAAAACTATGAAGTACAAATAAAAGCAGATGAGCGTGGATCGTGGACACCATTTTTTTGGGTCGAAAAATATGCGTACGCATTTTCAGGACCGTACAATAAAGCGGAAGTCGCTCTTACATTTGATGATGGGCCGGATTTAGAATTCACACCAAAAATATTAGATAAGTTAAAACAACATAATGTAAAAGCGACTTTTTTCCTGCTTGGTGAAAATGCAGAAAAGTTTCCGAATGTAGTAAAACGTATTGCGAATGAAGGGCATATAATTGGCAATCATACGTACAGCCATCCGAATTTAGCGAAAGTAAATGATGCTGAGTACCGTAATCAAATTATAAAAACAGAAGAAATATTAAATCGTTTAGCTGGCTATGCACCGAAGTTTATTCGTCCGCCGTATGGTGAAATACTTGAAAATCAATTGAAGTGGGCGACAGAGCAAAATTTTATGATTGTACAGTGGAGTGTTGATACAGTTGATTGGAAAGGAGTAAGCGCTGAAACAATTACAAATAATGTGTTAGGGAATTCATTTCCCGGAAGTGTCATCCTTCAGCATTCAACACCAGGTGGGCGTTTACAAGGATCTGTAGATGCACTAGACAAAATCATTCCTCAGTTAAAAACAAAAGGGGCGCGTTTTGTAACACTTCCAAGTATGTTCCAGACATCAAAAGAAAGAAAATGAATGTGTTGTGGAATTGGAAAAAACAGGATTATGTCGTATGATGAAGCTGTAGGTTAGGAGGGGATATAATTGATGTATGCACTAATAAACATAGGAATGAGTATTTTAATAGGTATTATATTTATACTTGCGGCAATTGTCCTTCAAAAAAATCCACCGACCGATATTAATGCGGCATATGGTTATCGTACGAAACGATCTATGAAAAATAAAGAATTATGGGATGTAGGTAATAGGTATAGTTCAGAAGTGATGAAGCAAAACGGATTCATCATGATGTTAATTGGAAGTGTTGTTAGTATACTGTTTAGATATCCACATACAATGATAGCGATTATGGTGATTATGCTGTTATTAATCATTCGTTTATTTATACGAGTAGAGAGTAGATTAAAAATACTTGAACAATAATGAAAAAATAGGACTCCACGCAATATAATGCTAGGAGTCTTATTTTATTTATAAACTATTATTTTCTAGTAAGTCTTTTCCTTGCTTTATAACAAATTCATAGTATGCAAGATCATATGGATAAATATCTTCAAATGTTATCGTTATCGGTTTATTGTTTAAAATAGAAATAGCCGTAAAAGATGAAATCTCTCTTTGTAATAGTTGTAGAAAAGGAGTTGCATGTATTTTCATCACATCGTCTACTTCTTCACCTGGTGCGAATGGAAGTGGATTGATGACATTGTGGAAATACATATGACAAAACTCGCGATCTGTAAGATTTGAAATTTCATAATCTATTTTAAAGATGCCTTTGTATGCTAAATCAGTCGTTTGAAAAGAAAGCCCCAATTCTTCTTCAATTTCACGAAGACCACCACTTTGTACATCTTCATCATGCATAATATGTCCGGCTGAAGTAATATCCCAAATGTTTGGAGCTTCTTTTTTATTTTTAGAGCGTAATTGGAAATATAAAAACATATCTTCATCATCTTTTTCTACAAACCAACAATGAAATGTTTCGTGCCAATCACCGTCACGATGCACTTCATCACGTAATTTCTTCCCAAGTATATTTTTTTCAGTATCAAATATTGTTAACCACTCTGTCATTTAAATTCCCCTTTCTGCAAATTTTATTATACAATATTTGTATTGAATTTTGGGAAAATAAAGAAAAAGGAGAGGGTATAAGTGACGAGAGAGAGCGCGGAAATAAAATCGATTATTTCAACAGAGGAAGAATTACGGAAAATATTAGGGCAACCAAGTGAGAGAGCGTTAAAGAAAGTTATTTCATCACTAGACCTGCATTGCGTAGATTTTTTGTCTAAATCTCCTTTTCTAGTATTGTCTACTGCAAATAAATTAGGAGAGTGCGATGCTTCGCCGAGAGGAGACGCACCTGGATTTGTTTACGTATTAAATAATAATAAAATTATTATTCCAGAAAGACCAGGCAACCGCCGTATAGACTCCATTTTGAATATTATTTCAAATCCACGTGTAGGATTACTCTTTTTTATTCCAGGTCTTGGGGAGACACTCCGAATAAATGGCCGAGCGTATATAACAAACGACGAAGAAATTGTGCAAGAAATGCAGGCGAATGGACGCACTCCGCTACTTGGAATTGTTGTTGAAATAGAGGAATGCTACATTCATTGTGCAAAAGCTTTTATTCGTTCGAAAATGTGGGATCCAGAATCTTGGTTAAATAAAAAAGAGTTACCTTCAGCAGCAAAAATGTTGCTGGAGCACGCGAAAGTAAATACTTCGGAAGAGGATGTTGCACGTTCTTTAGAAGAAAGTTATACGAAAAGATTGTATTAAAAAACTTTATTAATATATCTTTGTAAGGTAAGTATCTACGCGTTTTAGAATGGGATATTTATATGTGAACCATTGATTTACAAACTGGAGAAATAACAAAATAGGTAAATCGAGCGGCAATTGTAAAATGTTATTGTGAAATATAATAAAAAATGATTTTGAAAATAGTTAGTAAAAATAGGCTTGCTTTTTAAAAAGTTGATAATTATAATAAGTTAACAAATAGACATGAACGAAAAAGTAACGATAAGGACATGAAATCATTTTTACGGTTTACAGAGAGGGAAGTCAAGGGTGTGAGCTTCCTAACACGAGAAATGGTTTTACCACCTTTGAACTTCAATAGTGAACGAGTAATCTAGTAATTATTGACGGAATCAGCCGTTATCTGAACTTGAGCAATCTAGGGGGAAATACGTCTAGGTTGGAACAAGGGTGGAACCACGAAAACACATTCGTCCCTTTCCTAGGGATGAGTGTGTTTTTTTTACGAATTACAAGATTGAAAATTAAAAATAATTAAAAAATAGTATTGATTTTGTTTTTTATGCGAGTATAATGAGTTAACAAATAAACATGAACGAAAAGTAACGATAAGGACATGAAATCATTTTTACGGTTTACAGAGAGGGAAGTCAAGGGTGTGAGCTTCCTAACACGAGAAATGGTTTTACCACCTTTGAACTTCAATAGTGAATGAGTAATCTAGTAATTATTGACGGAATCAGCCGTTATCTGAACTTGAGCAATCTAGGGGGAAATACGTCTAGGTTGGAACAAGGGTGGAACCACGAAAACACATTCGTCCCTTTCCTAGGGATGAGTGTGTTTTTTTATTACTTTGAAAGGAGGTGCTGTAACATGAAACGATTTGTACGTACGGAAATAACCACCACCTGCATGATTAAAAAGCAGAGCAAGGTGATTGATAAAGATAAAAAATAAAATTGTAGGAGGAGATTAGAAGATGAATAACGTTATTAATGTTGGGGTGTTAGGCTTAGGTACGGTCGGAAGTGGTGTTGTCCATATTTTGAAAGAACATTATAAAAAAATTGCACTTGATACAGGGTATGAAGTGAAGGTAAAGACAGTCGTTGTACGTGACTTAGAAAAAGAACGTGATGTTTGTATTGATGGAATCGTAGTAACAAGTCATGTCGATGAAGTTCTAAATGATTCAAATATTGATATTGTAGTAGAGGTAATGGGCGGAATTGAAGAAGCGAAGCAGCACATTGTTAAGGCTTTACGAAATAAGAAACATGTCGTAACAGCAAATAAAGATTTAATGGCTGTATACGGTGCAGAACTTCTCCAACTGGCGAACGATAATGATTGTGATTTATGTTACGAGGCAAGTGTAGCGGGCGGTATTCCGGTGTTAAGAGGATTAACAGACGGATTAGCTTCAGATCAAATTGAAAAAATAATGGGAATCGTAAATGGTACAACAAATTACATGTTAACAAAGATGAGTCAAAATGGATGGTCGTATGAAGAGGCATTACAAGAAGCACAAAAATTAGGTTTCGCAGAATCGGATCCAACAGCGGATGTAGATGGGCTAGATGCGGCGAGAAAGGTAGCCATTCTTGCAAACTTAGGTTTTTCGATGAATGTTTCTTTAGATGATGTGCAAGTAAGAGGGATTCGAAAGGTCGAAAAAGAAGATTTACAAATGGCTGAAAAGTTAGGGTTTACTATGAAATTAATTGGGAAAGCAGAGAAACAAGGATCAGCCATTCATTTAAGTGTAGAACCGACACTTTTACCAAGTCATCATCCATTATCAAATGTAAATAATGAATTTAATGCAGTATATGTTCACGGTCAAGCGGTAGGAGAAGTAATGTTTTACGGCCCTGGAGCTGGGAAGTTACCGACTGGTTCTGCTGTAGTAAGTGATATTATTTCAATTGTTAAAAGTATGAATCAAGTTCCGAAAAATAAAAGTGCGTTAAAAGAACCAGAACCGTATGAATTACAAGGAGATGAAGAAGTCGTTTCGAAATATTTCTTACGTATTTCATTACGAGATGAACCTGGGATGTTGCAAAAAATAACAGAATGTTTCGTTAATTATTCTGTAAGTTTAAAAGAAGTTATTCAATTACCTTTAAATCGTGAACTTGCAGAAGTCGTTGTTGTGACACATCAAACTTCAAAGTATCAATTCGAACGAGTGCTAGGAGCGATAGAAGATGTCGCAAGTGAAATAAACAGTTATTACATTATTGAGGAGGAAAAACAATATGTATAAAGGATTATTAAAACAGTATGCTTCTTATTTACCGGTGAATGAAAATACACCTGATGTGAGCTTAATGGAAGGAAATACACCGCTTATTCCGTTATTAAACATATCAAAACAATTAGGAATTCAGTTATACGGTAAGTATGAAGGAGCGAATCCGACGGGTTCTTTTAAAGATCGTGGTATGGTAATGGCTGTTGCGAAGGCGAAAGAAGAAGGTTCGGAGGCAATTATTTGTGCATCAACAGGTAATACTTCGGCATCGGCCGCAGCATACGCGGCACGCCTTGGAATGAAATGTATAATCGTAATCCCTGAAGGAAAGATTGCACATGGAAAATTAGCGCAAGCAGTCGCCTATGGAGCTGAAATCATTTCAATAGAAGGAAATTTTGATGATGCACTTAAGGCTGTAAGAAATATTGCTGCTGAAGAGCCGATTACATTAGTAAATTCAGTGAATCCTTATCGAATTGAAGGGCAAAAGACAGCAGCATTTGAAATTTGTGAACAGTTGCAAAGTGCACCAGATGTTTTAGCGATTCCTGTTGGAAATGCTGGAAATATTACAGCGTACTGGAAAGGTTTCTGTGAATATGAGAAAGAAAAAGGCTATAAGAAGCCAAGAATTCACGGGTTTGAAGCGGAAGGAGCAGCTGCTATTGTAAAGGGACATGTCATTGAAGAACCTGAAACAATTGCAACAGCGATTCGCATCGGTAACCCAGCGAGTTGGTCATATGCAGTAGAGGCCGCCAAGCAGTCTCACGGTGAAATAGATATGGTATCAGATGAAGAAATATTACATGCGTATAGATTATTAGCAAAAACAGAAGGGGTTTTCGCTGAGCCAGGATCAAATGCTTCATTAGCCGGCGTTATTAAACATGTTCAATCTGGAAAAATCAAAAAAGGAGAGACAGTTGTTGCAGTTTTAACTGGAAACGGCTTGAAAGATCCTGATATAGCAATTTCTTCTAATACATTAGATATTGCAAGTGTTTCAAATGATATAGAACAAATTAAAGAGCATATAAAAGGGGTGATTATGTCGTGATACCATTAAGTATTCGAGTTCCTGCTAGTACAGCGAATGTTGGACCTGGATTTGATTCAGTAGGAATAGCTTTGTCATTATATTTAGATGTAGTAGTAAAAGAGAAAGCTAATAAATGGCAAGTAATTCATTCTTTTGAAGAATCAATTCCGACAGACGATAAAAATTTAATCGTTAGCACGGCATGTAAAGTGAGTCCTTCTCTATTACCCCATATAATAGAAGTTACTAGTAATATCCCACTAACAAGAGGTCTAGGAAGTAGTGCATCAGCCATTGTAGCAGGGATAGAGCTTGCGAATCAACTTGGCAATTTGAACTTAACAACTGATCAAAAAGTTCAAATTGCTACAAATTTTGAAGGACATCCAGATAATGTTGCTGCTTCTATATTAGGAGGAACTGTAATCGGAGCACTTGATGGAAAGAATGTTTCGGTTGTAAGAATTGAAAGTAAGGAATTAGGCGTAATTTCTCTTATTCCAAATGAAGAGTTAAATACAGATGAAAGCCGATCTGTATTACCAGATGTGTTTCCATTTCATGAAGCAGTTAAGGCTAGTGCAATCAGCAACGTATTAGTAGCTGCGTTTTGTCAAAAGAAGTGGGAAGTTGTAGGTGAAATGATGGAAAGAGATCATTTTCACGAGCCGTATCGTTTAGAACTCGTCCCGTTATTACCATCTATTCGTAAATGTGCAAAAGAATTTGGAGCATACGGCACAGCGCTTAGCGGTGCAGGCCCATCCATTTTTATATTAACGCCATATGGCAAACGTCAAGAAATTGCTGAGCAATTAGCGAGAGTATTTACGTCTATGAAAGTGTGTGAACTAGAAATCGATCATAGAGGAATTACTGTAAATAAAGAAGAACATATAGGGCTAAAAAAAAGCTAGCGTTGCTAGCTTTTTTTGTTGTAAATATCTTTTCAGTGGGCATATAAAAGAAAAGTAATCATGTATAATTTAGTAAAGGGTGTATTCATTTGGAGGTGATCGTATGAAGACAGAGTCACCAGAAGAAAAAAGAGAACGTATAAGGCAAAGTGAATTGAAAAATAATCCTACCGGCTCTTTAAAGGATGGATTAAACAGAGCTGAATCCGGTAGTCCAGTTGATATGACAGGTGGTATGAATTGGAAAGGTACAGCGCTAGTAATTTTAGTGCTAGTTTTAGGCTATATTATATACACTTATTTTTTTAGTTAAGAAATGCCCATTAAAGTTATGAATTATTTGCTTTTATAAGTAGTGAGGATGAAAAAACACGGTTATTGTATTACATATACTTTAAGCAAATTATAGTTGTTCATACACACTTATTTATAATACTCAAAATAGAGCTAGCGTTATGCTGGTTCTATTTTTTTGCCACATTTCTGTAACAAAGCCCCTGTATATTCAGTGGTGGAGGTGCAGAAGATGAAAAAAATGATAGCAATATGTCTTCTTACAACTATGTCATTTTCGACTTTAGTTGGGTGTGATGTAAAAGGTAACAAGACTGTACAAGAGTCTGAAGTAAAGAAAGCGACGTATAAAGAGTTTACTTACGATGTAAATCCAGAGACTTTCATGTTAACTGTAGAACATGATGGTGTAAAGGAACAGGCGTCACAGCCGTTACCGAAAATGAAGGTTTCGAATGTGAAAAAAGTCAAGGATCGTACATCTTGGGAATATCCAGATCAAAAAGTAAAAGTGAATGTAGAAAAGAAAAAAGATCACTTAAATATTGAAGTGGAATCGACTGGTGCAGAAAGCTTTACGTGGCCGAAAGTACAAGCTGAAAATTATACACTTCCGTTATGGGAAGGTAAGCAAATTCCGAGTAATGATGAAAATTGGAAGAAGTTTTTAAAGGATGATGCATATTCATTTGTTGAATCATTTTCTATGAAGTTTTTTGCGTTAAATGGTTCGAAATATTCCATTGTATATATTGCGAACAATATGTTTAATAATGAATTGAAATTTCATTCGGATCCGAAAATAGGATTTGATTTTATACATGAATTCCCGCGTATAAATAAAAATAAAGCATATGGATTTCAATTATATGTGACAAATAATGATGCAGTCAGTATTGCTAAATTGTATAAGGATACTATTGCTAGAAAAGGTGAATTTAAAACATTGCAAGAAAAGGCTAGAAAAAATAAAGAGATTGAAAAACTTTATGGTGCGGCTCATTTTTATTTTTGGAATCAAAATGGTTTGTCTGACAGTAACGTAAATTGGCCAAAGATAAGAGAGAAAATAAATAGTCCTGTGTTTAGCCATATAAAAGAGCTTATTCAAAAGAATAGTTCGGAGCCTGGAGAATTGAATGTATTTGAGCAAGTAAGTAAACAAGATTTCATTGATCAGTACCAAAAAAATGTTATTTTGCGTTATGTAAATGAAGTATTATCAATGAAGGAATTGTATAAAAAGGATATTTTCCCAAAGGTTGATCAGAAGGCTAGTGAGTTATTAAACAAAGGCGTGGATCAGTTATCGAAGATGGAGTTATATGACTTAAATAAACATGTATTAAAGTCGGCGCTCGGTGATGCGGTTGAAGAAGTAAGTAAATGGGGTAAGGCAGATGGAACGGATATTATAAAGGAGATGAAAGCAGCAGGAATAGACAATGCGTGGATTGGGTTACCGAACTGGGAACAAGGGTATATGCAGCCTGATTTCGTGACAGAAGCTAAGAAAATGGGATATTTAGTTGGTCCGTATGATTCTTACCATTCTATTCACGAAAAGGCTGATAAAAATTGGAATACAGCTTCTTTTCATGATCCATCGTTATATGAAGAGGCAACTGTGACGAAGAACAATGGAGAAAAAGTGCAAGGGTTTTTAGGTAGAGGGCGAAAATTAAATCCAACTTTATCTCTTCCTAGTGTAAAAGAGCGAATGAACGATATATTACAAAATGGACCTAAATATAATTCATGGTTTATTGATTGTGATGCGACAGGTGAAATTTATGATGACTATTCGGCCAAACATATAACAACACAAGAACAAGATTTAAAAGCAAGGTTGCAACGCATGGATTATATTGCACAAGAAAAAGGTATGGTAGTTGGTTCAGAAGGTGGAAATGACTTTGCAAGTAGCACGATTGCATTTGCTCACGGCATTGAAACGCCGGTTATTAAATGGGACGATGAAGATATGAGGAAAAATAAAACAAGTCCGTATTATGTGGGTGGATATTGGTCACCGAATCAAAATGTTCCAGAAAAATATGCAAAACAAGTACCGTTGAAAGAAGAATATAAACAAGTATATTTAAATCCAGTATATTCGGTACCGTTATATAAATTAGTATACAACGATTCTGTAATTACAACGCATCACTGGGAATGGGGAAGCTTGAAAGTAAAAGATGAGGTAGGAAACCGTATGCTATATGAGTTATTGTATAATGTTCCTCCGTTGTACCATTTAGATGAAGTAGAGTGGAATAAGCATAAACAAGAAATTACGCAGCATCTGAAAGTTTGGAATGAAGTTCATAAAAAGGCAGTAAAAGAAGAAATGACGAATTTTGCATATTTGTCAGAAGAAAAATTAGTCCAATCTGCTTCATATGGAAAAGATATTAAAGTTATTGTGAATTTCTCAAATGAAGAGATAGAAATAGATAAGGCGAAACTAAAAGCAAAATCCGCTGTTATATATAATCATGGGAAGAAAACAATGTATACACCGCTTGAGGGATAATATGAAATGTATTGTATTGTTGCATTACTAATTTTTTAGGTGAAAATTGAAGGGTTCGAAACGAATAAATTTATAAATCTGTAATTTCGGATGTTACGAAGCGTTAAATTTTTGAAGTTGAAAAATAGTGACTTGCCAAAAATAAGCACGAGAGTATAATGTGAAATGGAATACATATTGGATTCATCATGTAACCTTACAAAAATGTAAGGTGTTTGAAAGGAAATTCAATATGAAGATTGTTAGACATACATTATACTAGGGAAAGAGAAAGAGAGGCGAATGAAGATGAGCTCTGAATTAGAACAAAATACGAGAAGCAATAAAAAACGTTCTAAAAGAAGGTCAATAAAATGGTTCATTTTAATTCCATTTTTCCTACTTATTTTTGGAGGAGTAGGATATGGATCATTAATATATAATAAAGCAAAAGCGGTTGTAAGTGATGCGTATGCACAAATTGATAAATCATCAAAACGTGATAAACAAGTTGAGCCTTTAAAGGATAACATCTCTATTTTAATTATGGGTGTAGATGGTAGTGAAATGCGAAAAAGTCAATATGGTGAAGCTGTTCGCACAGATGCACTTTTATTAGCAACAATTAATAAAGATGATAAATCAGTTAAATTAGTAAGTATTCCGCGTGATTCACGTGTATATATTCCATCTAGAAAGAAATTAGATAAAATTACACATGCACACGTATTTGGTGGTGTTGAAAGTACACGAGATACAGTGGAAAGATTTTTAAATGTTCCTGTTGATTATTATGTGAAGTTTAACTTTGAATCATTCGTACAAATTGTCGATTCACTTGGTGGTATTGATATTGATGTACCTGTTACTTTCACAGAGCAAGATAGTAAAGACCAAGCGGGTATGATTCATTTAGAAAAAGGCTTCCAACATTTAAATGGAGAACAAGCACTTGCACTTGCAAGAACGCGTAAAATTGATAGTGACGCAATGCGTGGACAAAGACAACAACTTGTAATAGAAGCAATTGCAAAAAAAGCGATGTCTGTGCAATCAATTAGCAAAATGGGTTCTTTACTTGATGCGGTTGATAAAAATATGAAAACGAACTTAACTTTCGATGATATGCTTGCGATTACAAAAAATATGGCAGGATCTAATTTAGAAATGGAAAAAATGCAAATAGAAGGTACGGATAAACGTATCGGAGGTATTTATTATTACATTCCAAACGAAAAAAATGTAAAAGATATTTCAAAAAAATTAAATGAGCATTTAGGTGTAACACCAAAACCAGTTCGAAATGAATAATAAAAAAAGATTGGCCTTTGCCAATCTTTTTTTATCCCTTTTGGAAAGAAGACTCCATCTGATTTGTGTTACGGGTGAAACCCAACAATTCAGGTGGAGATGAATTGCTGTCAAAAGGTAGGTTGAACTCTTTTGTTTCGTTCATCGGAATGGATTTGTAACTTTTCTGTAACGATTTTTTATTTTAGAAAAATTATACTCATATGTATGAGAATATTGGAGAAGCAAAAAGTAAAGAAAAATAATGAAAATCTGTAATAAGGAAAGATATCATATGCAGAAATGGATAGGCATTATGGGAATCATTTTTATGTTGACTGGATGTAAAATGTCTGAAGCTCCAACAAGTTTAATGGATGCTCCTGCCAATGAAAAATGGATTAATGAACTAAAAGAGCAAGTAGATAAAGATTTGCCTGTTAATTATCGATTGCTTACTCCAATGTCTAATAAAGATAAACAGATGATTTGGTCAATGGATTTTAAACAAGATAATAAGAAAGAAGCCATCTTGTTTTATAAATTGCCGAATGAAGATCATAGCGTATATTTAGCCGTATATGAAGAAGTCGGAAATGGCTGGAAAGTAAAGTCCACACATAGATTTGATGGTGGAGATGTAGATATCGTTGAAGTCGGTGATTTTACAGGGAACGGGAAGCGAGAGTTATTAATCGGAATTTCTATCAACCGTGAATCGTTAGAACATGTTATGTATGTTTTTTCAGAAGAAAATGAAGATATGAAGGAAATATATAATCGAAGTTATACGAAGTTATTCATAGAGGATTTAAATGAAAATGGATTGAAAGATATAAGCCTTGTTACGTATGAAAAGGATGAGAAATTGACAGTTGAGTTCATGGAACAATTTAAGACTTTATCTGAAGCGTCATTCGATCCATTTATAAATAGCATTCAAAGAATACAAATGGGCCGCATTTCTAAATCACTAAAGGCGGTTGTAATTGACGCAGGTGTTGGCGCTCATTCAGGGATAACATATGTAGCAAAATTTGATAAGGGTCATTATGAGCCACTACCTATAGATGGAAAAGAAGATTTATTCAATGATTATGTAGTCGAAAGCAAAGATATAAATGAAGACGGCATTATTGAATTTGTTCGTACAGTGCGTCCAAAAGGTTGGGAAGAAGTATCGTACGGAGAGAGTACGATGTTTGAACGTTATATTCAGTGGAGTGAAGATGGAATTAAACCGATAGAAGAAAGATATGTAAATATAGAGAAAGGTTATTTTGTCAAAATCCCGCAAACGTTAATTGGAAAAATAACTATCCCAGTTCAGCGAGAAGCATCAGATGTTCAAAAGTTTATAGATACTACGACAAATGAACTATGGCTTGAAGTCCATATATTTAAGCGGAAAGAATGGTTCAAAATAAAAGGTTACGAGGCAGCAGTGAAAACGGCTTCTCACGTATACGCCGTACCGAAACAACCACAATTTGAAAAAGTGAAAGCATATGTAAAACCGCTAGCGGATTATCAACAAGAGTAGGGAGGTGGAAATTATGCCAACAATTTTAGTTTTAGAAGATGAAATGCCTATCCGTAGTTTTATCGTCTTAAATTTGAAACGTGCTGGATTTTATGTGTTAGAAGCTAGTACGGGAGAAGAGGCGTTACAGATTTTATGTGAACATACTGTTGATCTAGCATTGCTTGATGTAATGTTACCAGGAATTGATGGTTTTCAAGTTTGTAAATCCATCCGGGAAGAAAATAAAAAAATAGGTATTATTATGTTAACCGCACGCGTACAAAATGAAGATAAAGTACAAGGACTAGGAATTGGTGCAGATGATTATATCGCAAAGCCGTTTAGTCCAGTGGAATTAACTGCACGTATACAATCGTTACTAAGAAGAATAGAAGTACATGATGAAAAAGCGAATACGATCATATCTGGCCCGTTTTCGTTAAATGTTATAGAAGAGAGATTATATAAAAGTGGACAATTAGTCGATTTAACCCCTACAGAGTATATGATATTACAATATTTAATGAATCAGGCTTCAAAGCCGGTTTCGCGTGATGAAATTTTAAATATGATTTGGGGAACGAATTATGTAGGTGAGACGAAAGTAGTAGATGTAAATATGAGACGGTTACGTCAAAAGATAGAATGTAATCCATCAGAACCTGAATTTATCCTTACTGTGTGGGGAAAAGGATATGTGTGGAAGGAAAGCATAAGATGAAAAGAAAAGTGACTTTATATTTTATGACGGTCATTATACTTATGCTTGTATTATTTGAAGTCGTATTTTCAGTCTCCATTTATCGATATTATTATAATGGTATTGTGCAATATATAGAATCTCATGCGAAGACAAGTACACGATTTTTCTCTGAATACAATTCACTATACTTTATTCGTTTGCAAGAATACAGCGGGGATATAATTGAGAGCTTTCAGTTAGAAGGAACTGAATTACAATTAATTGATCGCCATGGCACAATTATTCAGTCGTCAAGTGGACAAAAGGTAGAAGGTAAAGTAGTTATTCCGTATTCGTTACTAGAAGGAGAAATGTACCATCAAGTGACTACTACGAAAGAAAATGTGAAACAATTAGAAGTGATTAGTCCACTTATTCATCAAGGACAAACGATAGGTATTTTGAAATATACGACTGTTTTAACGAATGTAAATGCAAAGATTATCGAAATCATTATGTTTACTATTTCTGTAGGTATTGTTATTTCAGGCATTGTATTCTTAATTAGCAGGCGCTTAGCCAATTCATTTGTTGAGCCAATTGAATCTATCATTCAAGCATCCTCACAAATCGCAGAAGGAACGTTGAAAAATAAAATTAAAGAGGATTATCCTGGTGAATTAGGTGAGCTGGCACATAGTTTAAATCATATGTCTAATAAAATAGAACAAGCGGAACAGATGAAAAATGAATTCATTGCTTCGGTTTCTCATGAAATACGAACGCCTTTAACTGGAATTAAAGGTTGGAGTGAGACGTTAAAAACGGTAGATCATTTAACGGAAGAAGAGATAAAGCAAGGCATGGGAATTATATCAGGTGAAACAGACCGATTGATTCATTTAGTAGAAGAATTGCTAGATTTTTCAAGATTACAATCAAATCATTTCAATTTATATAAACAAAAGGTGCAATTATACGATATACTAGAGGAGACGATTTGGCAATTAACTCCTAATGCTGAAGAGAAGCAAATGCAATTCATTAAAACTATAGAACGAATTGAATTGATGGGAGATCGAAATAGGCTAAAGCAAGTTTTCTTGAATATTGTTCAAAATGCCATTAAATATTCACATAAAAATGGTAAAGTATATATTGAAGCGACTAAAAATGAAGGACAAGCAGTGATCAAGGTGAAAGACGAAGGGGTTGGAATTGCTAAAGAGCATTTACCATATATAGAACAGTCATTTTACCAGATTAATAACCACGCTACAGGTGCCGGTCTTGGTTTAGCTATCGTTAAAAAAATGGTAGAGCTTCATGGAGGTACACTTAGTTTTATAAGTAAAGAAGGAATAGGAACAACCATTTTGATAAAACTCCCATTATAATACATATATAGGTCTGTTTATATAGTGTAATAAAATAAATAGATGTATAATTATATTGGGTGATTTATATATAAGATTAATAGGGAGAGGAATTCGATAGAATGGAAAAAGCTTTTAAAATTAAACGAGTAGTAGTCGTTTTAATAGCGATTGCAGCAGTAGCTATTGGGTATTTCATGTTTCAATCCATTACGTCACCAGCAAAGGCTGTTGCAAAACAAGAAAACGTAGTACAGCTTGCAAGTGAACAACCGAAAGTAGAAATGAATAAAACGGCACCAAGTCGTTTTAATGGGAAAGAAAGAAAAGTTGCTTATCTTACATTTGATGATGGCCCAGGGAAATATACGGCTGAATTGTTAAATATGTTAAAACAGCATGATGCGAAGGCGACGTTCTTTTTAATTGGAGCGAATGTGAAAGAATTTCCGGATTTAGTGAAACGTGAAAATGCAGAGGGTCATTATGTAGGTATGCATAGTATGACACATAATTTTGCAAAGTTATATAAAAATGGCGAGTATGTAAATGAAATGAAAGAAGATCAAAGCTTAATCGCAAATATTATTGGAAAATCACCTAAATTAACACGTCCGCCATACGGTTCGATGCCTGGATTAAATGAAGGTCTTCGAAACAAAGTGGTAGAGGGCGGTTTTAAAGTATGGGATTGGACAATTGATTCATTAGATTGGAAATATAACAAAGTGCAAGTTGATGCAGCGGCAGCACAAATTGCTCAAAACGTAATAACAAATGCAACAAAACCACAGGAAGTTATTTTAATGCATGACATTCACCCACAATCAGTTGCTGCTGTGCCAGCAATTTTAAAAGGGTTAAAAGAAAAGGGTTATGAGTTTGAAGCTTATCATGAAGAGAGTCACTTCCCAGTGAATTTCTGGCATGATAACCGTATGTAATGGAGGAATGAACGTTGAAGTATAGAAAAGTAGCAGTAGTTGGAGCACTATCAGTAGGACTATTAACAGGTTGTTTCGGTGAAAAACCAGAAGAAAATCTTTATACAGCTTTTGAAACAGCGGCAACACAAGAAAAATCATTAGTTGATGAAGCGAAGAAGTTAGAGAAGTTAGAGAAGGAAGGTCAAGAGCTATATTCTCAAATTTTACAAGAAGGTAAAGATCATAATGACGCTGTTATGAAGAAGATAGAGCAAGCTACTGCAAATGTAGATGACCGTGAAAAAGTATTAAAAACTGAGAAAGAAATGCTAGAAAAAGCTCAGAAAGAAACGAAATCTGTGCAAGGAAATATAGAGAAGCTTGAAGATAAGAAGTTACAAAAACAAGCGAAAGCAGTAGAAGAGTCGTATAAAAACCGTTATGATGCATTCCAGAAGATGAATGAAAATTATACGAAGGCGTTAGCGACTGAAAAAGAACTGTATGAAAAATTAAAAGTAAAAGAAACGAAATTAAAAGAGATTGGTGAAAAAGTTAAAGCTGTTAATGAATCAACTGTGGAAGCACAAAAATCAAAAGAGCAATTTAACAATTTTACAAAAGAGTATAATGACAGTAAATTAGCATTCTACAAAGATGCAGAGATTAAGATTAAAGATCAGAAATAAAGAAGAATCTTAAGCATAATAAAAAGCCGGAGAAACATCGTCACAAATGTTTTTTCGGCTTTTTACGTTAAATGAATAGAAAAGGCTGGAATTGATATCATAAAAGAGTTATAGTGAATTATTCCAAGGGAAACATTGTAAAGTAAGGAGAATGGAAATATGTCATATGAATTTTTACTCAAATTAGGTTTAGCACTCTTTTTAGGATTATTCATCGGGATAGATAGGCAGCTAAAGAATAAACCACTTGGTGTGAAAACAAGTATGGTTATTTCTGTAGCAAGTTGTTTAATTACGATGGTTTCAATTGAAGCCGTACATGTATATTCTGTTCCAGGGCATACAAATATGGATCCAATGCGTCTAGCTGCTCAAATTGTGAGTGGGATTGGTTTTCTTGGGGCAGGTGTTATTTTACGAAGAAGTAATGACGTTATTTCTGGATTAACGACAGCTTCTATGGTGTGGGCTGCTTCAGCTTTAGGTATAGCAATTGGGGCGGGATTTTATTTACAAGCGACGGTTGCTATGATTTTAATTATTTTAGCAATTAACGTACTTCCACAACTTGTGAAAATTGCAGGTCCGTATTCATTAAGACAAAAGGATTTATCTATAAAAATTACTGTAAAAGAGCATCATGAGTTAGATGGTATATTTAAGCAAATCAAAAATTTAGGTATGCATGTGAAACGAGTGAAAATTAAAGATATAGATAGTGGAGCATTTCAGCAACTGGAGATGGTTATTTTAGCTCCAGAGGATTTATATACAACAGAGTTATATAGTTCCCTAAAAGAGATTGACCGAGTAGTTTCAGTTGAAGTGGAAAGTAGATAATTGTGAAAAAAAGAGTGAAGTGAATTCACTCTTTTTTTATTTGGATTTTTAAGGGAATAAATTGATATAATGATGAGTAAACAAGGGGGAGAAATGATGGAAATACATATTAGAAGAGCAATAAAAGATGATATACCAGGTATAGCAAAGGTGCATGCTGATAGCTGGAAAACAACGTATAAAGGGATATTTGCTGACGAAATTTTAGAAAATATAACATATGAGCAACGAGAAAAACAATGGGAAACCATTTTTCAACAAGAAGATAAATACCCATATAGATTTGTAGCAGAGACGTTAGATGGAACAATAATTGGGTTCATTGACGGGGGAGTTGAAAGAAGTGGTGCATATAATTGTGACGGGGAATTATATGCGATCTACCTTTTACAAGAGTATCAAGGAATGAAAATAGGACAAAAGTTATTTCAAGCTTTATTATCGGAATGTATAAACAATGATATGCAATCACTTTTAGTTTGGGTTGTTACGAATAATCCTTCTAAAAAGTTTTATGAAAAATATAATCCAGAAAAAATTGATACAAAATTTTTAGAGCGAGTACAGGTAGAAGAGACAGCATATTGTTGGAGGGATATAAATAATATTATTATGTAAACTTTATGTTTGAAAGAGGTATACCAATTAAGGTATACCTCTTTTGTTTAACTATTTTGAAGGGGATTACTAATGAAAAAAGTAAGTATGTAGTTTGAAAGTGAGAATTTTTTTCGTGTATTTTTAACTAGATTAAAGAAAAGAGAGAAAACAAGGAAAATTAAATTAGATAAAAAAATTCTGAAATATACTATTGAATTGAATATCATTATCAATTAGAATCATAGTTGATAAAGATATTCAATTATCAATTGTAATATGAAATTCTCATAGCGTTAATATAAAGAGGAGGACCAACATGCAGCATGCGAAACAAATCGCAGAACATGCAACATTACAAAGCTTTTTAAACTGTTATTTAAGAGAAACAGGGAGTGGAGAATGGATTACGGAGGATGAAAGAATAGTAAGTATCTTCAGTAATACGTTGAATAGAGATACAGTCCCCACATATTTATGTTGCCGACTATCGGCGCAGAACGTTACTTTGTATGGAGAAGTTATATATAAATCAGCAACAGATCGCCACTTGTTTGGAGAACAATTTTATTATCAAATGGGAGAAAATAAGAATATTATAAAAGCAGATTACGTTACAGTTATTACATTCTTAATAAAAGAGATGTCTATCAACTACGGAGAAGGGACGAATCCTGCCGAACTTATGCTTCGAGTTATACGCAGTTGTCAAAATATTGAGGAATTTATAAAAGAGAGAATAAAAGATACATCTGTATTATACGGTTTCCATACATCCTTTATAGAGGCGGAGCAATCTTTATTATTTGGACATTTAACGCATCCAACGCCAAAGAGTAGACAAGGTATTTTGGAATGGAAAAACGCAATGTATTCTCCAGAATTAAAAGGAGAATGTCAGCTTCATTATTTTAGAGCACATAAAAGTATAGTAAATGAAAAATCATTATTATTTGATTCTGCAACAGTAATTCTAAAAGAAGAGTTACGTAATGATGAGATGGTGAGTAAGGAATTTATATCGAAGTATTGTAAGGAAGATGAATATTCATTACTTCCAATTCATCCCCTTCAGGCAGAATGGCTATTACACCAATCTTACGTACAGGATTGGTTAAATCAAGGAGTACTTGAATATATCGGTCCGGCCGGTAAGTATTATATGGCAACATCATCACTTAGGACGTTATATCATCCCCACTCAAAATATATGCTTAAGTTTTCATTTCCAGTAAAAGTAACAAATTCAATGCGCATTAACAAATTGAAGGAACTAGAAAGTGGTCTTGAAGGAAAGGAAATGCTAAATACAGCGATTGGTGAAGTGCTAGAAAAGTTTCCGGGTTTTGATTTTATTTGTGATCCAGCATTTATTACATTAAATTACGGAGCAGAAGAATCTGGATTTGAAGTAATAATACGAGAAAATCCTTTTTATAGAGAACATGCAAATGACGCTACATTAATTGCTGGACTAGTTCAAGATGCTATACCTGGAGAACGTACTCGTTTATCGAATATTATTCATCGACTAGCAGATGTAGAAAGTAGAAGCTGCGAAGAAGTCAGTTTAGAGTGGTTCAGACGATATATGAATATTTCTTTAAAGCCGATGGTATGGATGTATTTACGTTATGGTGTTGCATTAGAAGCTCATCAGCAAAATAGTGTTGTTCAGCTAAAGGACGGTTATCCGGTTAAATATTATTTCCGTGATAATCAAGGGTTTTATTTCTGTAATTCAATGAAAGAGATGCTTAATAATGAGTTAGCTGGTATTGGAGAACGTACTGGAAATTTATATGACGATTATATTGTAGATGAAAGATTTCGTTACTACTTAATTTTTAATCATATGTTTGGACTCATTAACGGTTTTGGCACAGCAGGATTAATTCAGGAGGAAATTCTTCTCTCTGAATTAAGATCTGTACTTGAGTCGTTCCTTCCTTATAACCGTGAGCCTTCTACCTTTTTAAGAGAATTGTTAGAAGAGGATAAGTTGGCATGTAAAGCCAATTTATTAACGAGATTTTTTGATGTCGATGAGTTAAGTAATCCTTTAGAACAAGCAATTTACGTACAGGTACAGAATCCGCTCGTTAGAGAAGTGGCTGTTCGTTCATAAATAACGTTAAAATTTCACGTAATACAAATAATGGTATTTCCCGTAAGGTGGAGGGGGTTATGAGGGTGGACATGTATCATACGAAAATATTGAAGGCGCTTGAATCAGAAGATTACATTTCAGTGCGAAGAAGAGTGTTACGTCAATTAGTAGAATCGTTAATTTATGAGAGAATCATTACGCCAGTTCGTATAGAAAGTGAAGAACAAATTCTCTTTATAATACAAGGACTTGATGAAGAGAACAAAAGTGTCACGTATAAATGCTATGGAAGAGAACGAATGACATTTGGACGTATTTCTATAGATTCATTAATAGTAAGATTTCAAGAGGAAAAACAAGAAGTACAATCAGTTTCGCAATTTTTAGAAGAAGTTTTTCGAGTTGTTAACGTAGAACAAACGAAATTAGATTCTTTTATTCACGAATTAGAACAAACGATATTTAAGGACACGGTTGCGCAATATGAAAGACATAATAAGGTGAAATATACTCAAAAATCATACGATGACTTTGAAAGCCATTTAATAGACGGTCACCCATATCATCCTAGCTATAAAGCGCGCATTGGATTTCAATATCGCGACAATTTTCAATATGGATATGAATTTATGAGGCCAATAAAACTTATATGGATTGCAGCCCATAAGAAATATGCAGCTGCAGGTTATGAAAATGAAGTGGTTTATGACAATATTTTAAAAGGTGAGATAGGCGCGCATACATTAGAAACGTATATGGAACGAATTCATAGTGCGGGATGTAATCCAAAACAGTACGTGTTTATACCTGTTCATCCTTGGCAATGGGAGAATTTCATCATTCCAAATTACGCTGATCATATACAGGATAAAAATATTATTTATTTAGGACAATCAGCGGATGATTATTGCGCGCAACAATCAATGAGGACGTTAAGAAATGTTACGCATCCAAAGAGACCATATGTAAAGTTGTCGTTGAACATACTTAACACTTCAACACTTCGTACGCTGAAACCATATTCAGTTGTGAGTGCACCAGCTATATCGAATTGGTTAAGTGATATCGTAAGTCGGGATTCTTATTTAAGGGATGAATCACGCATCATTTTGTTAAAAGAATTTTCGAGTGTAACGTATGATACGAATAAGAAAGCCACATATGGTTCATTAGGATGCATTTGGCGTGAAAGTGTTCATCTTCATTTAGATGAGCAAGAGGATGCGGTTCCCTTTAACGGCTTATATGCAAAAGAGAAAGATGGTACACCAGTTATTGATACATGGTTAAACAAATATGGGATAGAAAATTGGCTACGATTACTGATTCGAAAAGCAATCATACCAGTTATACATCTTGTTGTAGAGCATGGGATGGCGTTAGAATCACACGGACAAAATATGATTTTAGTTCATAAAGAAGGGTTACCTGTCCGTATTGCATTAAAGGATTTCCATGAAGGACTTGAGTTTTATCGTCCATTCTTAAAAGAAGTTAATAAATGTCCGGACTTTACTAAAATGCATAAAACGTATGCGAATGGAAAAATGAATGATTTCTTTGAAATGGATCGTATTGAATGTTTACAAGAGATGGTATTAGATGCACTGTTCTTATTTAATGTAGGAGAATTAGCTTTCGTACTTACGGATGAATATGATTGGAAAGAAGAAAGTTTTTGGATGATAGTTGTCGAAGAAATTGAAAATCATTTTAGAAAATATCCACACTTGAAAGATAGATTTGAAAGTATTCAGCTATACACTCCTACATTCTATGCTGAGCAATTAACGAAGCGTCGATTATATATGGATGTGGAATCGCTCGTTCATGAAGTTCCAAATCCATTGTATAGAGCAAGACAACTAAACAAACAAAATTCAGTTGTTACAGGGGGAAATTATGCTAATCGTTAATAAAGAAGAGTATAGCAAAAGTGATTTTGATTTGAGGTTACAAGTTTATGAGGAAATGGAGCAATTTCAAGAAGTAGTAGGAAATAGGTTTGCGCTTTGTCTGAAAGATCCATTCGATATTATTACGCTTGTGTTTTTCTTAAAAGAAAAGAAAGCCTCAGTTTTACTTATACATGAAGATACGCCAAAAGAAACGGCTATTGAAATGGCAAAGCGTGCAAATTGTATTGGGATTTTATATGGAGAATATAGCGGTTTTACGAAATTAGAAGTAGTGAACGCTTTATTAGAAGAGCCGTCTTTATTGCAATATAGTTCTGGAACAACAGGAGAACCAAAACTGATTCGTAGAGCATGGACGGAAGTGGATACAGAAATTACTGCTTATAATGAAGCTTTAAACTGTGAAGTAGATGAAGTGCCGATCGTTATGGCTCCTGTTTCACATTCATACGGACTAATATGTGGTACGTTATCTGCAATTACAAGGGGAAGTAAACCTATCATCATTACGAATAAAAACCCTAAATTCGCATTAAATATCGTTCGCCATACAGAAAAACATATCATATATGCAGTACCACTTATGTTACATATTATGGGGAGTTTCCCGCAAGGAACGTATCAGTTTCATAAAATTATGACATCTGGAGCACCTTTGCCAGAAGCATTATTTTATAAACTAAAAGAAACGACAACATATATGATGCAGCAATATGGTTGTTCTGAAGCAGGTTGTATTAGTATATGTCATGATATGAAAAGCCATTTAGATTTAGGGAAGCCACTACCTCATGCGAGTATAAGCATCGGTTCAGATGAAAATATGCCTGAAGAAATCGTAGTGAAAATGAACGATAAGGAAATTTTCACGAAAGATTTGGGGTATAAGACGGAGCGAGGCCTTCATTTTATGGGGCGCATGGATGATGTGATTAACGTTTCAGGATTAAAAGTCTTTCCTTTAGAGGTAGAAGAAACAATGCTTCGACTAGAAGGTGTTCAAGAGGCAATTGTATATCGAGGGAAACATCCCGTGATGGGCGAAATTGTTAAAGCGAAAGTCATCTCCCATGTTGATCCAGTGCGAATAAGAGAATGGTGTATGCAGCATTTACCATCTTATAAAGTTCCACATGAGATTGAAAGTGTAACTGAGATTCCGAAAAATAAAACTGGAAAAGTAAGTAGAAAGCTACTAGAGATGGGAGAGGTTACAACATGAGACGTGAAACATTAAAAAATGAAATTTTGAAAATTATGATAGAAAAAATGGAACTAAAAAATGTAACACATTTAGAAGAAACGATGCGTTTGAACCAAGATTTATATATAGATTCGGTAATGATGTTACAGCTTATAGTATACATAGAAATGGATGTAAAGCTATGCGTTCCAGAGGATGAGGTAGACCCAAAAGCGTTTCTTACTGTAGGATCTTTACTTGATTTTATGGAGGAGTTACAACCGGTATAAGAAGTAAATGTAAATAATTAGCCTTTAGGAAAGTGGATGAGAATATGACTTCAATTAAAGTGCACTGTTTAGTGAGTTGTTTTTGCGAAATTATAAAAAGGCGTAGCGATATTGATTTTCGTCCCTTTTATTTCGGACTATGGGACGGCGATTTTGATATAACAGAAGGCGGCATTATTTCGTATCACTCCGAAAATATTAACCACGATAATTATTTATTATGGTATGAAAAGTTGTATGGCATAAAAGTGAACGAATGGTATGATCATGCAAAAGATAAGGATAGCAATGTAGAAACGTTTTTACAATTAGTAGAAAACACGCCAGAGAATCGCTATGTCATTGTAATGGTTGATATGTCTCTATTGCCAGAGAGGGAAAATAAATTCCATCAAAAACCGTTTCCGCATTACTTAATGATATCAAAGACAGAGAAAGAAGAAGAATGGTTCATGCTAGATCCTGATTTTCGCTGGGAAGGGAATATGGAAAGAGAAAAAGTACTTCACTCTGTTCGAGATAACCCATTTGGCGGAGGGTATTTCATTGATATAGAAAAAATTCAGGAGCCAACAGAAGAAATGGTAGCGAGTTATTTCATAGAAACTTTCAAAAGAAACGATAATGAATTGACTATGGAGCTGAAAAATTTAATTATAAAAATGGCAAATGAAGTAGAAGGGTATTCGCTTTCTAGTCTTGTAGCGGCAGTCAAACAAATACCAGTACTCGCAATACGTAAATATAGTTATGAACATGCCTTTGCATACTTCCGTGAAACGTTGCAATATTCGGAGCAAGAGTTTGATTATTGGTGTGATCGGGTAGAAGATATTGTACAAGGATTTACAAATGTACAGTATCGTGCAATTAAAATGGCAATGATGAATAATAAAGGTATGTTATTAGCAATTGTTGAAAAGTTGGATGAAATGAATGCAATTGAACTGCAGATTAAGGGTGAACTAGAGAAACAGTTTTTGTTATGGAGAAAAATGGAGAAAAATGGAGAAAAATCAGTCTGTCTTAACTAGTGTAAGTTCATTGAATTTAATATAAGGGTAACTAACTGTTACGATTTATTTAACCAATTATAACGAAAGTTAATTAAATATATCAGTAAGCCCTGCTAGTCAAGTGATTGGCTAGTAGTGAGGGTTAACTGCGGGCAATCCCTAAAGCTGATTGAACTACAACGTGGCTAGAAATGGCGAGCGTGAATGTCGCGAAAGCAGAAAAAATCAATCAGATGATGCAAGGTTAAATCCTAAACACTAGAACAATGGGTCTTCCGCCTCGAATCATCTAAGTCAAAATGGATAAGATGAACGTTCAACGACTATCTCGTATAACTGACGAGAGTACACCACAAGCCTATGGTGGTGGAAAAATCCTCTATCTCTAAAGAGATAAACATATAGTCTGCGCTCATGTGAAAACATGAGAAGTTCATAAGAGAACTGGCTAAGGAATTGCGCCCTTAGTTGAACAAGATAAATTTTATTGAATCTATCAAACTTTATTGAATTTATCGAACGTACGTGCTACGTTTGGTTCAATGAGGTGAGAATAATAATGAAATTTTCACGAGTTAGTCAAGTATCGGAATTAACAGGTTTGTATCCTGGTAGTCTTAGGAGAATGCTGGTGGAACACGCTACGATTCAGAAGAACAAATCTTTCATTAAAGGAGTTACATTCTGATGATATTGGCGAAGAAAGTTAGACTAATTCCAACGCCTGAACAAGAAAAAGTGCTTAGAAACCATGCTGGTGCTGCAAGATTTGCTTATAACTATTGTAAAAGAATGAGTGATAGATACTATAAGCTATTTGGAAAATCTGTTTCACAGTTAGCTTTACAGAAACGATTTACAAAGATCAAGAAGCGAAAGAGATATGAGTGGTTAAAAGACATCAATGCACAAGTTCCCAAACAGGCTTCAAAAGATTTTGATACGGCGAGGAAACATTCGTTCAAAAAGTACAAAAATGGTTCTCACACTTCTTATAAATCCAAAAAAGATGTAATCCAAGGATTTTATGCTAATTATGAAAGACTGATTATAGGAAAGAAAGTAGTTCATATTCAGTCTATTGGAGAAGTGAAAACAAGCCAACAACTACCAAGAAACAAAAAACCATCCAATCCAAGAGCTACATTTGACGGTCGTCACTGGTGGATTAGTGTAGGATTCCAAGAAGACTTTGAATTACAAGAACTAACCGATGAGTCGATTGGTGTGGATGTTGGTTTAAAAGAGCTGTTTGTAGCTTCTAATGGTATGAAAGAACGAAATATAAACAAAGATGCCAAGGTTAAAAAACTTTTGAAAAGGAAAAAGTCAGCACAAAGAGATATGTCTAGGAGATTTAAAAAGGTGTAAAAATTCAATCTGCCGGATATGAAAAAGCGAAAGCTGAGCACCTGCGGTTATCTAGGAAAATTACGAATATCCGAAATAACCATATCCATCAAGCGACAGCTAAATTGGTGAAAACCAAACCAATGAGGATTGTTGTGGAAGACTTATCTATCTCAAACCTGTTAAAAAACAAAAAACTATCGAAAGCATTTTCATTTCAAAAATTAAACTTCTTCTTTCAATGTTTGTCATACAAGTGCGAGAAGTACGGCATTGCGTATGTAAAAGCTGATAAATGGTTCGCCTCAAGCAAGATTTGCTCATGTTGCGGAGTAAAATACGACCATTCAGTTCAACCAGAAGGACAGTGGAGTTTAAAAATACGTGAGTGGTGTTGTGCTTCATGCAATAGCCACCACGATAGAGATTTAAATGCTGCGATAAATTTATCAAGATGGGTAAAATAATTGCTTGATAATAGGAGGTAACGATACTGCCTCGTGTGGAGTGTTATACCCCTCGTCCCTTCGGGGTTGCGAGAACACTTTGAAGCACTAACTTGTGTAAATTTGATTGGATTGTATAGATTTAGTTAAGTTTATCGTATCGGAGTTCGAACCTATGAAATATTCATTATGTACTATTTCCTTTCGTCATCAATTAATTTCATTTACTGATATTGTTCAATTTGCATATGACAACGGTTTTGAAGGGATTGAATTGTGGGGTACTCATGCACAAAATTTGTATATGCAAGAGTATGAAACGACAGAACGAGAATTGAATTGTTTAAAGAATAAAAACTTGGAAATTACGATGATAAGTGATTACTTAGACATATCCTTATCGGCAGATTTTGAAAAAACGATAGAGAAATGTGAACAACTTGCAATACTAGCTAATTGGTTTAAAACGAACAAAATTCGTACGTTTGCTGGACAAAAAGGTAGCGAAGATTTCTCGGAACAGGAGAGAAAAGAGTATGTGAATCGTATTCGCATCATTTGTGAAGTATTTGCTCAGCATAATATGTATGTACTTTTAGAAACGCATCCAAATACGTTAACGGATACGTTGCCTTCTACTTTGGAATTATTAGGAGAAGTAGATCATCCGAATTTGAAAATAAACATGGATTTTCTTCATATATGGGAGTCTGGAGCAAATCCAATAGACAGCTTTCATCGACTAAAGCCGTGGATACAACATTATCATTTTAAGAATATATCGTCAGCAGATTATTTACATGTGTTTGAACCGAATAATGTATATGCAGCAGCGGGAAGTCGAATTGGTATGGTTCCATTATTTGAAGGTGTCGTAAATTATGATGAGATTATTCAGGAAGTGAGAGGTACTAACCATTTTGCTTCACTCGAATGGTTTGGACATAATGCGAAAGATATATTAAAAGAAGAAATGAAAGTATTAATAAATAGAAATTTAGAAGTAGTAACTTCTTAATATAAAATGATGTAAGAGTCTCTCATCGTAGAGACTCTTTTTTTATAAAAAAATAATAACCAAAAATTACCATGTATTTAAATTGAAATTTAACACAATTTATATATAAATAAGGAGGTGATTGGTAATGGCTAGAAATCGTAATTCTAATCAATTAGCATCACATGGAGCACAAGCGGCTTTAGATCAAATGAAATATGAAATTGCACAAGAGTTTGGTGTACAACTTGGCGCTGATACTTCTTCACGTGCAAACGGTTCTGTAGGCGGTGAAATTACAAAACGTCTAGTAGCGATGGCAGAACAACAACTTGGTGGCGGATATATTCGCTAATTGTAGAAGGTTATAGGAGAAAGGAAGGATTCTTCCTTTCTTTTTTTTTCAATTAATTGGTATGGATATATTGCGAACTGGATTCAAAGAATAGGAATTATACTATATTTTCCCCAATTTCTTTTGTTGTAAATGGGAAGTAGTAAAGATGTAATAGCCCTGGTGGAATGAAAAATTACGTTCCAGCAGGGCTATTATATGGTAAGAAATATATGATGAAAGGGTTCCGAAGCCAACATGTTAAAAAAAGAAAACTGTTGTTTAATTGCGCTTGCATCAGTTCCACTTGTTATGACATTAGGGAATTCAATGCTCATTCCAATCCTACCGACTATCGAAAAGAAGCTACATATTTCATCATTTCAAGTATCCATGATTATTACAATTTACTCTATTGTAGCCATTTTACTTATACCGATTGCTGGTTATTTATCAGATAGATGGGGACGAAAGATGGTAATGGTTCCAAGTTTGCTGATTGCGGCTATAGGAGGAGCGATAACTGGTTGGGTATCTTGGAAAGTTGATAATCCCTACACTTGGATATTGATTGGTAGAGCGATTCAAGGTATTGGTGCTGCTGGTGCAATGCCAGTTGTTATACCGTGTGTTGGTGATTTATACAAAGATGAAAAACAAGTTAGTACAGGTTTAGGAATCATTGAAACATCAAATACATTTGGAAAAGTGCTGAGCCCTATTTTAGGATCTGCTCTTGCTGCCATTGTATGGTTCTTACCATTTTGGGCGATTCCAATTTTATGTGTAGTATCAATTGTTTTATTACTTGTTCTAGTAAAGGCAAAGAAACAAGAAGGAGAAGTACCACCACTTAAAGAGTTTATAAAATCTATTCTCTCTACGTTTCGAGAAAAGGGAAGATGGTTGATTGCCATTTTTGTATTAGGTGCAATTATTATGCTTATTTTATTCGGAATTCTCTTTTATTTGTCGACTATACTGGAATCAAAGTATGACATTCATGGTATATGGAAAGGGTGTGTACTTGCTATCCCGTTACTTGTACTCTCGCTTAGTTCATATATGGCTGGTAAAAAAATTGGAGATAATCAAAATGTGATGAAGAAGTGTATTTATATTGGTTTTTTAATGGCTTCTGCTTCAGTCATTATTCCTTTATTTATAAAAGGAATCTATTTACTACTTCTTTGTCTCGTTATTATGGGAATCGGAATTGGTATGGCACTCCCATGCTTAGATGCTTTAATTACACAAGGGATTGAAAAGGAGCAAAGGGGGACCGTTACGTCATTTTATAGTTCCATGCGATTTATCGGTGTAGCAGCTGGACCACCTCTATACTCTTTTTTCATGAAAGGTGCTGACCATGAAGTGTTTTATTTAACAAGTATATTCGCTGGTATTGGTGCAGTTATAGCGATCATTTGGATTAAACCAGCAAAAGAGGAAAAGAACGTAAAACAGGAACCGGAACCTACTTCATAATTTGTAAGAGAATTGCATGATATTTTATGGAACATGCAATTCTCTTTCGTTCATTAAGAATAAATCACTTGTGTTAACATATAAATTGCGACACTCCATATGATGAGACCCGAAAACTTATTTAATAATGCGATGGTCTTTCCAGTTGAGTCTATTCTTTTTAGAAATTTCCCCGCTAAAGCTAAGCTTATAAACCAAATCCAAGAAACGATAATAGTTGCAAGTGTGAAAGCCCATTTTTCACTTCCTATGTATTGAATAGAATTTGTTCCAATTACACCAATTGTATCTAAAATTGCATGTGGATTTAATAACGAAACCGATGCAGCGAAAAGGATTTGCTTTTTTAATGGCATGCTACTTTCTTGTTTTATATCGTTGGAAGGGTTACTTCTCCAAATAACAAAGCCCATATATAGGAGAAAGAAAAATCCAATTATATATAACGTGTTAGTTAGCCAAGAAAAAGTAAGGAGTACAAGGGAGACACCCTGCACCGCAATTAATATGAGTAACGTATCACATATAGAGGCAGTTAATACTACAGGAGCTGCCCTCCAAATGTTTGGTTGGCTCGCACCTTGGTTAAAGACGAAAACATTTTGGACACCTAATGGAATGATAAGACCAAATGCAAGAATGATACCATGAATAATTGCTTCACTCATCATATTACCTCCTATTTAAATTTATTATGATAGTGTATATTGTATAGAAGAAATGAAAATTTGTATCCATCCATATGGTTGGGGAGGTTACCAACCAAAAAGAATATAAGGTGATATGATGGAAAGATTCGTTTGGAAACCGAATATGTCTCTAACGACACCTCTGTATAAACAAATAGAAACGTATATAAAAGAAAGAATCGTTAATGGAGAATGGACTGTTGGAACGAAATTACCTTCACAAAGAGATTTGGCACATACATTTGGTGTGAACCGGAGTACAATTGTAATGGCTTTTGATGAGCTAGTGGCAAAGGGATACATTGAAGGAAATGGCAGGAAAGGAACAATTGTTGTAAATAATAATGTGAATACCTTAGCTTATGCCCCGCCACCTAATTGGCAGTCTTATGTAGAAACAGGACTTCATTATCCGAACCTTCCTGCTATTCAAGAGATTAACCAAGCTGAATTTTATCCAAATGTAATTCGTTTAGGAACAGGTGAGCTCGCGCCAAGTCTTTTACCTGAAAAAAAGATGAAAGATATTATGAATAAGCTTTTAAGGTCGAGTATGATACTTGGGTATGAAGAACCGAAAGGGAATTTCTATTTAAGGAAGAAAATTGCGAACTATTTAAAAGGACATGGTGTATATGTAACTCCTGATTCTATATTAATTGTTTCAGGAGCAATTCAAGCTTTGCAACTTATTTCTATGGGGCTTCTTCCAAAAGGGGCATCCATCTTATTAGAAAAACCATCATATTTATATTCTCTTAATGTTTTTCAATCAGCAGGAATGCGCTTAATTGGAATACCGATGGATGAGAATGGTTTACATGCATCATATATTATGAAATATAAGAAGCAATTTAATGCATCTATTTTATATACAATCCCGTCTTTTCATAATCCGACAAACTTTAGTATGAACGAAAAGAAACGAATAGAAGTTATGGAAATATGTAACGAAATTGGATTGCCTATTATAGAAGACGCGGTGTATCAAGACTTATGGTTTGATGGGCCTGTTTCAAAACCTTTAAAAGCATATGATAAAAATGGGATTGTACTACATATCGGGAGTATGTCTAAAGTCATTAGTCCAGGGCTAAGAATTGGATGGATTGTTGGATCTGAGCCAGTCATTCAAAGATTGGCAGACATAAAGATGCAAACAGATTATGGTTCAAGTTCTATATCCCAACAAATTGCAGCGGAATGGTTTGCAGATGGATTGTATGATGAACATTTACAGTTTGTAAGAACTAAGTTGAAAAAGCGCAGAGATTTTATGATACAAATGTTAGAGAAATATTGTCATGATATAGCAACTTGGTATAAACCGTCAGGTGGTTTTTATATTTGGCTACATATGAATGTATCCGTTTCGAACCGTAGCTTATTTGACAAAGCATTGAAAGAAAAGATTTTATTAAATCCAGGTAATTTGTATGATAGAAGTGCAAACCAATTTTTGCGTCTATCCTATTCATACGCAACGTTAGAAGAAATTGAAATAGGTATAAAAAAACTTGCACAATTAATGAAAAAGTAAGAGGAGAAAGTAATGAAACAATATGTAATTTGCCAAATTATTAATGGGAAAAAATATTTAGCTGCTTATGCGGAGACGAAGCAGGATGCAATTGAAAAAGCAGAATTGTTAGGATTACGAACAGGAAATCGATACACAGTTATTACTGCGGAAGAAGCAGAAGGGTTAACGTATCCTTAAGCAACAAATAATATTGATGCAGGAAGTAAATGAGCCTAGTATTATATGATATTACTAGGCTTATTTTTTTTGAAAGTGTTACGTGTTCTCGTATGAAAAATAATAGTATTATGAGTCAAGTTGACGGAAATATCGATTCGTTTTTCGGTCCTGATTTCCGTTTCTATAGTCATCAATATATTGTCTGAAGTTCCAAGATTGTAAAAACTTATTTGCGGCGTTATAACCAGAATTGTAAAGCCACTCTTTTTCTTCCTTTGTTAACTCAAAGTTTGTACTTGTAATGGACCCAGTCGGAATTGTAATCGTTCTTGCTTTTGATTCCTTATCTAAATGACGTAAATCATGGGCTTGCATCATTGTTTTAAAAAGTCCTTTGAACATGGAGATAGGCTCGTTATAGTGGGCTGGCTCAGCTTGAATCTCATCTTTTACGAAATGAAACCCAAAAGTCGGCCAGCGAGGAGAGGAAGGTGAGTCGAAAATCCAAATGGGGTAATTGCTTAAAATCCCTCCATCAACCATATAACAAGGTTGCTTCCATTTTGGAGTTCTCCATTTTACCGGTTCAAAGAAGAAGGGGATTGTACTACTCATTCTTACAGCTTTAGCAATAGAGAAACGATAATTTAAAAATCCGTAGTTTGGTAAGTCATCAGGAAAGACAACCATTTTACCATTACTTATATCAGAAGCGATAATTTTAAGCTTATTTAAATCAGGCAAATCTGTAAATAAGTGAACTCCTTTTTTTCGAAGTAATTCTTCAATCCATTCTTCTATAAAAATATTAGAGTAAATACCAAGAGTAGTCCATGCACTTAATCCTTTGCCGATAAACGGGATTCTGTCAATAAAGGTTTTTTTCGTAAATTTATTATAATCAATATCAGTTATAATTGTTTTTAACTCTGAACAAGAATATCCTGCTGCTAGGAGCGCAGCGATAATGGAACCAGCTGATGTTCCAGCTACACGTTCCCATTCATAGCCTTTTTCAGCTAACGCGCAAATTGCCCCTACATGCGCAATTCCGCGTACACCGCCTCCTTCAAAAACACCATCAATTTTCATTAAACATACTTCCTTTCGAATAAAAGATTTGGAAATGGCAAAAAAGCACGTATTGTACGTGCTTTTTTACAATAGTTTTTAAATTTACTAGCAGCCTACAAAGCCGCCCCAACAGCTAGCTCCGATAATGATTAGAAGGATAAATAAAACGATTAATAAAGCGAAACCTCCATAACCACATCCACCACAACTACCGCCGTAACCGTAACCGCCGCAACTATATCCGTAACCCATGTGGAATTCCTCCTTAAATTAAAAATAAAAATGAACGAGGGGAAAATGTACTGGAAGAAATAATGAACTATCGTGTTTGTAGGAACAATGTATACTATGCTTTTTTCAACTTGTTCGCGTATGATGGAAGAGCCCGTTTTTTGAAGGCTTGTTGTTTTTACAAAGAATGGAGTATAATCTTTGTGCGATGATACAAATAAGTATGTACATGTAAGGAGAATTTATGAAAAATAAAATTGAAGTATTAATTGATAAATATGGGCTGACACATTTGAAAGAGGAACTTATTCATACTGTATTTCCTTGTGTGAAAGTTGTGCCAAAGCAGGAGGAAACAGTAGCAATAGGTAGTTCGAAAGTGGGCGGCGTTCCCGATTTACCAGATTCATTTGAATACCCAATGCACAAAGGGAATCCGTTACAGTTTATCGCTCAATTTAATTTAAATGATTTACAAAATGTTGGTATGGATCATGATCTTCCTAATACGGGGATGTTATATTTCTTTAGCATTGGAAATTACTTTGAAGAAGATGTGAACCCAACTGAAGCGGGACGTGTACTTTATTATGATGTTCCTGTAGAGCAATTACGAAGAGCAGATGGATTCCAAACGAATTATAGCCAGTGTGCAACTACGTTTGAACTGACATATAAATTGCCAGAACTTTTCATTGAAGATGAGGCTGATTCAGATCGTTTCTTACAATTGCTTGAAGAACTAATCCCAGACAACTACGATAACCATCAAATGTTTGGAGAGCCATTCTCTGTACAAGAGGAAGTATTATATGAGACAGGAGAATATATGGGAATAGACCCGCAGCAAATGACACTTTTATTCCAAATTGATTCAGATACTAAAAATTGTAATATGATGTGGGGAGATTTAGGGATGCTTTATTTCTGCATTGGAAATGAAGACTTAAAAAATCGACGTTTTGAAAATGCATGTTGTGTATTACAAACTTGTTAATGAAAAAGGTTGTTCTTGTAAAAAGAACAGCCTTTTTACAATGTTAAATATGCATAATCTCATATGACCTATACGAAAAAGTATTGTATACTCTGAAACTATACGATACTTTTTTCGTATAGTTATAGAATGTAAGGAGTGACGAGATGGGAAAGACAAGTAAGTATGTGACAGCTACCCTGCTTTGTTCAACTATAGTAATGGGAGGCTTACACGCGTCAACGGTATCTTATGCAGCTACGAATCCGACTGTAGCGACAACACAATCAGATGCAAAGCTATTAAATGATTTCAGAAAAGAATTGAAAAAACAGGTTGATAATCGAGAAGAAAATATTACAATCACATATAAAACGAAAGATAGAAATGCTAGAAATGTTATGGATCAATTGTATGGCGAGTTTAATAAAATTGTAGATACAGATGAGTATGTAAAATATAATGTAGCCTCTACTAAATATTCTATTAAAGGGTTACCAGGAAACTATACGTTTACACTGGAAGTGAAATATCGTGAATCAAAAGAGCAAACACAATATGTAAAATCGCAGGTAAAAGCAATTATCGGTTCAATTGTAAAACCTGGAATGGATGAGCATGAGAAAGTAAAAGCTATTCATGATTACGTTGTAAAACATGTATCTTATGATACGTCTTATAAAGCGTATACAGCATATGAAGCATTAGCGAATCGTTCTGCCGTTTGCCAAGGATATACGTTATTAACATATGAATTGCTAAAAGAAGCGGGTATCCAAAACCATATTGTAACAGGTACAGGAAATGGACAAGCTCACGCATGGAATATAGTGAACATTGAAAACAAATGGTATCATATTGATACGACATTCGATGATCCAGTACCGGATAAAGCTGGGCGCATAACATATTCATATTTTAATATGTCTGATGAGCAATTAAGTAAAGATCACGAATGGGATCGTAGTAAATATCCAGCAGCAACTACAAGTTACTTTGGTGAATTAACAAACAAAATAAAAGCGGGTAGCTCAAAGACTGCTGCATATGAACAAATTTTAAAAGAAACAAACTTAAAATACTTATCTGCACAATACGGGGCAGACAATTACGGTGAATTTAAGCAAAAATTACAGCAACAATTCGCTTCTAAGCCAGAGAAGGTAGAAGTACGATATAAGCAATCTATGGATGGAACAATGCAAGATATAAAGAAAGTGTTAAATGAAATAAATTGGCCAAAAGGTGCAAAGCGTGTATCTTATCAAGTAGCACCTTATAGTGCGATGGCAGATTATTCATTAGCGACAATTACATTTACCTATTAAGCAATGAAAAAGAGCATCTGTAAAAGGTGCTCTTTTTATTATGTATCACTTCAAAAAACTGAATTGTATGATAAAATATAAAAAGGAAGGATGTGGAATCTAAATGGATTTGTTCGAAAATAATATTTTTGCATTGATATATGCTTGTTTAGTAATCGGACTTATCATTTTGTTTTTCCTATCATTTACTTTGTTTGTTAGAAGGTTAATGCAAAACAGCGCTGCAAAAAAACAACATGTAATTAATATGAATAAGAAGCTAGAGCGAATTATTGAATTGCTGGAAAAAGAAAAGAAATAATGATAGAAGATGTATGAAAAGGGGAAGAGGATGGCTAATTATATAAAAGAATTACGTGAAAAAGTAGGACACGACTGTGTTCTCATAAACTTTGCGGGTGGTTGTGTGTTGAATGAATATGGAGAAGTATTACTGCAAAAAAGAGGTGATTTTAATGCTTGGGGATTTCCTGGCGGTGCAATGGAAATTGGAGAATCTGCCGCAGAAACTGCGATTCGAGAAATAAAAGAAGAAACAGGCTATGATGTAGAAATAAATGAGCTTATTGGGGTGTATACAAAATATTTTCAAGCATATCCAAATGGGGATAGAGCCCAGTCCATTTTAATATTCTTTTCATTTTCAATTACCGGAGGAGAGAAAAAAATAGACGGTGATGAAACGTTAGATTTGAAGTTTTTCCCGCTAAATAAAATGCCACCATTGTTTAATCAACAACATGAGGATTGTTTGCAGGACTTACTAGAGAAAAGAGTAGGGGTGTATCGTTAACATAAAAAAAGAAGCTAATGAGGTTAGCTTCTTTTTTATGTTTAATTTATCCCGCTTTAATGGGGAGTCGGGCTGCCCATAAAAGTCCGATTGGTAAGGGCTGATAATCAGTGGGGGATGAAGAGAACCCCTACTGATTAAAGTTTCACTTTATTTCCACCAATCATCAAACATTGATGCTGGAACTTGTCTTTTATGTTCACTTACTGTGTAACGTTTTTCAATTTTTTCTGCTACGTCAGCTGGAACAGCCTTATCTTCTAAATAATCATCAAGTTGATCATACGTAATACCTAACTCTGTTTCATCAGCTTGACCTGGTTTTTCATCTAATAAATCAGCTGTTGGCATTTTTAAGTAAAGGCGCTCGTCTGCACTTAATTCTTGTAATAGAGCGCGTCCTTGGCGTTTCGTTAATCCCGTTAATGGTAATAGGTCTGCACCACCATCTCCGAATTTTGTAAAGAATCCTGTAACAGCTTCTGCAGCGTGATCAGTTCCAATCACAAGTAGCCCTTGTTGACCACCGATTGCGTACTGTGTAACCATACGGATACGTGCTTTCACGTTACCTTTATTGAAATCTGTTAATGATTCACCTAATACGTTTTCGTATTGATTTGAGAAAGTATCAACTGTTGACGCGATATCAAATGCAACAGATTGATCAGCTTGAATAAATTGTAATGCTAATTGTGCATCATCTTCGTCTTTTTGCACTTTATAAGGAAGGCGCACGGCGATAAACGTTGCGTTACCACCTTCATTACGAATTTCCTCCACTGCAATCTGAGCTAAACGTCCAGCTAATGTAGAGTCTTGTCCGCCACTAATTCCAAGTACAAATCCTTTTGCACCCGTTTTTTTTACATAATCTTTTAAGAAATCAACACGTTTACGGATTTCTGTTTTCGGATCAATTACAGGCTGAACATGTAATGCTTTCATAATCTGTTCTTGTAATGTCATTATGTTTTCCTCCTATTCATATTAAAGCGGTAAATAAGTTTATATGTATATTGGTACATACTTCTATCCTTTATTATTTCGCAAAACTAACGAATATACAATAGGATGCGTGTATGAATATGAATGTAGTCATTATAATGAAACTGTTTCATTTAAGCAATTTTTTGAAACCTTTCAATGATGTAAGGTTTTTGTCATTTGAATCGATGGAAGCTATTTCCGCATTTTACTAATATAAGAACATAGTTAGCAGAAGGGCGGAGAAGTAATATGAACATTAGAGAACTCGCATATCGGAATGTAACGCGAAATAGACGAACATACTCAGCATATTTTTTAAGTAGTGCATTTGCAATTATGGCCTTTTTTGTGTACTCATTTTTTGCGTTTCATCCGGCATTAAGCGCTGGAGAATTGGGACGTTATGTATTCATAAGTATGTCTTTTGCACAGTCCATTATTTACTTATTTACGTTTTTCTTTATTTTATATTCGATGGGAATGTTTTTAAAAACGAGAAAGCGTGAATTAGGAATTTTAATGATGTTAGGTATGACGAAATATCAATTAAAGCGTCTTATCTTCTTTGAAAATATTATGATTGGGATAGGGGCAATTATTTTTGGAATACTTACAGGAATGCTATTTTCCGGAATATTAATATTTGTAGCTCCGATGATATTAAAATTAGATATTTCTTTAGCTTATTACATACCAATGAAAGCCATTGTTGTAACGAGTATTATGTTTTTCGTATTATTTATGATTATTTCATTATTTAGTGCAGGAATGATTCGAAAAAATAAAATTATGAAATTGTTTAGAGGATCAGCAGAAGCGAAGCCAGAACCGAAAGCATCTATTATTTCTTCTATATTAGCAGTCATATTACTTAGTGCGGGATATACAGGAGCGCTTCTGTCACATGGTGCAATGGTATTTGTCATGATGATTCCTGTTACAACGGTAGTCATTATTGGTACGTATTTGCTGTACAAGCAGTTGAGTGTCTTTATTATTAGATTATGTAAAAAAAGTAAACGTTTCTATTGGACACAGACAAATATAATTACGTTATCAGATTTAGCTTACCGTATGAGAGATAACGCAAGAATGTTCTTTATTGTAACTATTATTTCAACTGTAGCATTTTCAGCAATAGGCACATTAGTTGGTTTCACATCAATGACGAAAGGAATTATGGAGAGACCAATTGCGTTTCAGTATCATTCTAAGCAAGGAAATAGTAATGAATCACAGCATTTGAAGATGATTGACGAAGGATTAAAGAAACATAATATAGCAGCTTCTAAAGCTACTATTTTAACGAAAAGGGCAGAGGAACAGTCGTTAAGAAGTGCTATTTTCATAAAAGAATCAGATTATGAGGAATATGCGAGGTTAACAGGCGAACCATTTCAACCTGTAGCAAATAAAGAAGCTTTATTTTTATCAGTCGATATACCAGGACCACCGATGAAAGAAAGAAAAGAAATTACTTTACCACATTTGAATGAATCTTTAAAAGTTAAAAAAGTTAATACCTCTTCGTTAAGTAAAATACTGCGAGGTAACGTTTATGTAATCTCTAAAAATCAGTATGATGCATTACAAGATGGCTTTAAAGAGGAAAAAGATTATGTGTACAAAACAGAAGGAACGAAAGATGAAATAGAGGTTGGTAAAGAACTTACGCATCAGATGAAGACTTATGAAGAACATGCAACGTTTAGTGCAGAAGAGTACGAACAAAACCAAAGTTTACAAATCGCAGGACCAATCTTATTTGTAGGCTTCTTTATTGGTATCGTATTTTTCGTATGTGCAGGAAGCTTCCTTTACTTCCGTTTGTTTTCTGATTTGGAGGATGATACTCGTTTGTTTGAAATGATTCGAAAAGTAGGTTTAACGAGCGGGGAATTATCGAAAGTAGTTACAATCCGATTGGCACTTTTATTCTTCGTTCCAATAGGTGTTGCAACATTACACGGGGCAGTAGCGTTAACTGCACTGGGACAGATGTTTGAGTACTCGCTATTTAAAGAAAATGCGATTGTATTAAGTATTTTCATAGGAATTCAAGTTGTATATTTCTTACTAATACGATCTCGCTATTTAAACCAATTAAAAGAGAGATTACGTATTCGTTAATTGTGTTTTTTTAACTTGAGTACAAAATTTTCTAAAAAGATACAAGTATTACCAAAAAGTGATAAAATGGAAAGAGCGAGGTGGAAAAAATAATAGAAAGTAAGGGGGGAGTAATATGAAAGCAACAGGAATTATTCGAAAAGTAGACGAATTAGGACGAATTGTTATTCCTAAAGAGTTACGAGAAGTATTAGGAATCCAAATCAAATCACCACTTGAAATTTTCGTAGAAGAAGAAAAAATCATTTTACAAAAATATCAACCTTACAATGCTTGTCAAATAACAGGTGATGTTTCAGATCAAAACATATCATTAGCAAATGGAAACATTACTGTTAGTATAGATGGAGCGAAACATTTAATAAAAGAAATAGAGAAGTTTTTAAATAAGAGTGAAGCTTAGTCTTAATTTATTTTATTTTTAAAATTTCATATCATTCTTTAAAAACTATAAAAGGGCCATTAAATTGGTCCTTTTATTTTGGTTATTGGTGAATAAAAATTACGAGATAAATAAAAAGAGTAGTATAAAATTAGTAAGCTATATTGAGAAATATTTTTAAGGAAGGAAAATGAAACGAATAAAACGAATGTTACATTTAAACGTTTTCAAAAGTGGTCTGAAATGAAAATAATATATTTTCAGGAGGGATTACGATGAATAGTAGTACAGCGAATAAACAAAAAGGTATACAATTGATTCCTTTTACAGTAGATAAGGTGGTTGAACAAGTAAATGAAATTCCACCAGGTGTACAACTCATTCATGCTCCACAAGTATGGGAGAAGAGTGCGAAAGGAAAAGATATTGTTGTTGCCGTATTAGATACAGGTTGTGATGTGAATCATATAGATTTAAAGGATCGCATTATCGGTGGAAGAAATTTCACGAAAGATTACGAAGGGGATCCGAATATTTATCTTGATAATAACGGACACGGTACTCATGTAGCGGGGACAATAGCAGCGACTGAAAATGGTGTCGGTGTTTTAGGAGTCGCACCACTTGCTAAAATGTTAGTGTTAAAGGTTTTAGCGGGAGATGGTTCTGGAAGTTATGAGCAAATTATTGAGGCGATTCATTATGCTGTAAATTGGAGAGGGCCTAATAAAGAAAGAGTTAGAATCATTTCAATGTCACTTGGTGGTCCGCAAGACGTTCCAGAATTACATGAAGCAATTCAAAACGCGGTAAAGCAAGATGTTCTCGTCGTATGTGCTGCTGGGAATAATGGAGATTGTAATGATAACACGGAGGAACTAGACTTCCCAGGTGCGTACGCAGAAGTGATTGAAGTCGGCGCTGTCAATTTAGAACGGAAAATCGCATGTTTTAGTAATTCAAATCAAGAAATTGATTTAGTGGCGCCAGGTGATGAAATATTATCTACGTATCCTGAAGGGAAATATGCGGTATTAAGTGGAACTTCTATGGCGACACCGCATATTGCTGGAGCGCTCGCATTGATCATTAAGCAGTGTGAGAGGGAATATGGTAGAAAGTTATCAGAGCCAGAAATATATGCACAACTTATTAAAAGAACTATACCTTTAGGGTATGAACGTACATCTGAAGGAAATGGATTAATAGATTTATTAAAAGAATAGTAAATACTAAAAACATCTCATAATTTTATGAGATGTTTTTTTGTATGGCTTTGTCGAATATATCGTGGAATCTAGTATTTATTTCTTTTTCATGAAATGTTTATTAGGGTGGTGGTTATCCCATAGATCTGTTCATAAAATGATAAAAGGTACATAGAAATGGCATCGTAACAACATAAACCGTTATAAGGTTAGAGGAGGTATATACTGATGATATATCAAGCTATCCAGCAGTTAATTGATCGGGCTATTGAAGTTCAATTAATTGAAAAAGAAGATGAAATATATACAAGGAATAAAATTCTTTCTTTACTTCGTTTAGATGACTTTGTAGTGGAAACGTCAGCGCCCGCAAAGAAAGCAATTTCGGAGTTATTGGAAGAGTTAATTGAATTTGCTTGTATGCATAAAGTCATTGAGGCAGTAATGGACGAGAAGGAGATTTTAGCAAGTGCAATTATGGATGTTTTTATGTCTAAACCGTCCGTTATCAATTCTATATTTTATGAAAAATACGAACAAAATCCGAAAGCTGCAACAAATTACTTCTATGAATTAAGTAAAAATCGCAATTATATACAAATGAAGCAAATTGACAAAAATATAAATTATAAAGTGAATACGGAATATGGACCCATTGATATTACAATTAATTTATCAAAACCAGAAAAAGACCCGAAACAAATTGCTAGAGAGAGAGTATTGGAAAGTACAAATTATCCAAAATGTTTACTCTGTATTGAGAATGAAGGATATAGAGGCAGAATTGGACATCCAGCACGCTCAAATCATCGTATGATCCGGATGAACCTTACAGATGAAAGCTGGTTTCTACAGTATTCTCCGTATATATACTTCAATGAACACTGTATTGTATTGTCTTCAGAACACCGAGATATGAAAATTGACCGTCAAACATTTTTACGTTTGTTAAGATTTGTAGAAAAATTCCCGCATTATTTCCTTGGTTCCAATGCAGATTTGCCAATTGTAGGAGGATCTATTCTATCACATGATCATTATCAAGGTGGAAGTTATGAATTTGCTATGGCAAATGCATCAAACGACTTGATTTTTGAACTCACCGGATTTTCAGAAATGCAATGTTCTATTATTAAATGGCCTCTGTCAGTTATTCGCTTAAGAAGTAACGACATAGAACAAATAGTAAATGCAGGGGAGTACATATTAGAGAGGTGGAAGGGGTATAGTGATCCATCCGTTAATATATTCGCATTTACGTATGATGTTCCACATCATACGATTACGCCAATTGCCCGCTACCGAAATAATATGTACGAATTGGATCTTGTTTTGCGAAACAATCGTACAAGTGAAGAACATCCGCTAGGTATTTTTCACCCTCATGCGGAAATACAACATATTAAAAAAGAAAATATCGGTCTAATTGAAGTAATGGGGTTAGCTGTACTACCTGCGCGTTTAAAAACAGAACTTCAGGAAGTGGAAAAATTTTTACTTAACATTCCAAGTGATATTCCAACGCCTCATATGCGATGGGCAGAACAATTAAAAATCAAATATGACAATCGGATACATGAACAAAATGTACAGGAGATAGTAAGAGAAGAATTAGGACAGAAATTTATACACGCGCTTGAAGATGCTGGTGTTTTTAAACGAGATGACGAAGGGATATCGGCATTTAAACGTTTTATTCAGACATTACATTAGGAATGGACTTAGTAGTTTTAATGATTACAAAATGACCTAATTATGTGATAGGGGAGGGAATAAGATGGGGAAGTGTGAGCATAAACAACTACAGGGATTGAAACAGATAGGTGGCCCTATATTAATGATGTGTATAAAATGTAATCAAATAATTAAAGTGTCCAAAGGATCCAGTACAAAAATAAAGTAAAAAAGAATGAGTCGTTTATATTCCTATTGTGTGATAAATCAATTTCTCACTGATTAAAGTTGCGTTTTATTAAAAGAATAGCAAAAACTAAAAAACATCTCATATGAATATGAGATGTTTTTAGTATGGTTCTGTTGCATGTAATACGACGTCTAATAAACCGGGGAATCTAGCATGTAAGTCATCTTCACGAATTGAAATGAAACGCTGTGTTCCTTCAAGGCGTGTATACATAACACCGGATTCACGTAAAACCTTAAAATGGTGGGATAAAGTTGATTTCGCAATTGGAATGTTTAACGCACCACAAGATTGTTCATGTTTCTCTAGTAGCATCGTTACAATTTGTAAACGAATTTGATCGCTAAGTGCGTATAAGACAGAAGAGAATTGAATTTCTTCTCGATTTGGATGATAGAGAGTACGCATTTTTTCACCTGCTTGTATAAGTTAATATAGTTTGCACTATAACATATAAAGTGGTATATTTCTATTGTTCGAATATATTCGAACAATAGAAATATAGGGGGAGAAACAATGAAGTATACAAAATTACAAAAGGCAGGACTACATATTTCAAAGTTGGGGTTAGGAACAAACGCTGTAGGGGGACATAATTTATATGCTGATGTGAATGAGGAAGAAGGAAAACGATTAATAGAAGAAGCTATCCAGCAAGGGATTACATTTTTTGATACAGCGGATTCATACGGTTTCGGTAGATCAGAGGAATTGGTAGGAGAAGTATTGAAAGGAAAACGCCAAGAAGTTGTACTTGCTACAAAAGGTGGAATACAGCCGTTATTAAATGGAGAGGTTTATATTAATAATGAGCGAAGCTATTTAAGAAATGCTGTGGAAAATAGCTTAAGAAGATTACAAACTGATTATATTGATTTATATTATTTACATTTTACAAATCCAGAAACAAGTTACATAGATTCAATTGGAGAGCTTACTCGCCTAAAAGAAGAAGGAAAAATTCGTGCAATTGGAATATCTAACGTAAACGTAGAGCAATTAAAAGAAGCGAATCAGTATGGACAAATAGATGTTGTACAATCACCGTATAATATGTTGGATCGTGCTGCTGGGGAAGAACTTTTGCCATATTGTATAGAATCAGGTATTTCATTTATTCCATACGGACCTCTTGCCTTTGGGATATTAGGTGGAAAATATACAGAAGATTTTAAATTGAGCGAAGGGGATTGGCGTCAAAGTGTAAATCTATTTGAAGAAAATACATATAAGAGTAACTTTAAAAAAGTTGAAAAGTTAAAAGGTTTAGCTAAAGCAAAAAATATCGAAGTTTCGCATTTAGCTTTAGCATGGTTACTAAACAAAAAAGGAATTGATACTGTTATTCCTGGTGGGAAACGAGCGGAGCAAATAAGAGAAAGTGTAAGAGCGGTGGAAGTATCACTGAATGAGAAGGTTATGAAAGAGATTGAATCTATTTTAGAAGCTTAGTTGAGAAGAGGGGGAGTTCCCTCTTTTTATATAAAAGGAGAAGGTTTAAATGAAAAGAGTACTAGCTGTATTCTTTATGATCATGTTTATGATAGGTACAGATACTTTCTTAATTTCACCACTTTTACCGACATTACAACAGGTGTATCATGTTTCAACTGAGCTATCAGGATGGATGGTGAGTTCATATGCTTTAGGATACGCTGGATTTGCGCTTATTGCTGGTCCTATATCAGATGGCTTAAACAGAAAAAAAGTGATGGTAATAGGAATGAGTTGTTTTGCGTTAAGTACGTTTTTATGTGGAATGGCACCGAGTTTTCTATGGATGCTAGCATTTAGATTTTTAGCAGGTGTAAGTGCAGCCTTTGTATCTCCACAAGTGTGGGCATCTATTCCGCTCCTTATAGAGAAGGAGCAAATTGTAAAGGCAATTGGAATTGCAACAGCAGGGTTAGCAATCTCTCAAATTTTAGGGTTGCCAGTTGGATCGTATTTGGCAATGGTACACTATACAACACCATTCTTCGTCATTGGTATATTATCAGCACTACTTGTGATTCTTATCTATGTAGTATTACCAGAAATACAACCGGTTTATATAGGTGGAAGTAAAACAAACATCTTAAAGCGCTATAAACAATTACTTACAGATTCAAAGGTTTCACTTTCTTATTTTGCATATTTTGTTTTTCAAACTGGTAATTTTGCTGCATTTTCATTTTTCGGTGTATGGCTTTCCATTCAATTTGGTTTACAAGTTCATGAAATAGGAACAGCTATGCTTGTATTAGGGTTAGGAAATTTAACAGGGAATATTTTGGGCCCAAGAATCGTAAATAAAATTGGTTATAACCTTTCTTTTTATGGTGGAATTATATTTACAGCAGTGCTATATGTATTACTACCTTATGTAAAGAACATTATATTTGTGGAGCTATTATTCTTTGTTTTATTTTTTGTGACAGGGATTTTATTTGTATTAATGATGAGGCACTTACAAAACCTGTCTAGTGCAGCAAGAGGAACAGGAGCAGCGCTTGCAAATGCTTCTATGTATATTGGTCAAATGATTGGATCGGCAATAGCAGGAATGTTATTTGCAGCATCTCACAATTTTATACTTATAGGTAGTTTTACTGCGTTATTATATGTAGTAGCTTTATTTCTGTTTAGAAAAAGTGAAAAACTTACTGAAAATAGTGAAACAGGAATTGTATCATAAAGCCTATATAAATATTTCGCAAACCAGAATTAATAAGAGTGTGAATATATGAATGTGCTTTTAATTACAGTGGTTACTAAAAGTATAGAAATAGTAGTAGAAATGTATTGCAACAAAGTTATAAGGAATCCAAAAATAAAAAATCCCTATAAAGATAGGGATTTATAAATCGGCATATAGTTCCTTGGAAAAGGATATACTTAGTTTATCATATAGGACTACTTATATTTGTGAAATAGATGTGAAAGTAATGTGAAAAATGCGGGAAGAAAATTTTTCTAAACAAAAAGCACTGTTTTAGCTAATGAACTAAAACAGTGCTTTTTTCTTTGATTGAACAGTTGCTGCATTTTCATCGTGTATGCCTGCATCTCTAATAATTCGTTGTTTTGCTTTATTTAATAGATGATTTACTGCTTCACCAAAATAGTTAGCTTCGCTTTTTGTGCGGGCTTCTCGTAAACATTTATAGTTTTCTAGCAGTTCCTCTTTTTCAGTGTTTGTTAAGAAATCTTCTATTTTCTTTTTTGTCATACGAAACACCCTCTCTTCTGACAAACGACGCAATAGAAAATATTTATTGTTTATTATAGCAATAATTTTTAAAGAAAGTATAGACTAACGTCGTAATAATTTGTCAATTTCTTGAATCTTCTCATCAGCTTTCCCAATCTGTGTATTTTTAGCTTGTTCACCACCAAGCGCTTGGTGTAGTAAGAAAGTCTGACCGGAAATAGCAGTCACAATGGATACTTTTATAATTTCTTTTATTAAGGTGACATCGAATAAAACGAGTCCAAGAAGTGCAGCTAGACTACCAGTGAGAATATCAGTCAAAAAACCAAAGTGAAAAAAAGTTTTCAAACGGCGTGGAAGCAATAACTTACCTTGGTTATTGATTAGATGGGAAACGAAACCGGTAATGCCACCAACGAGTATAGCGGTTAGCCATTGATACATTTCCATCGAATCCACTCCTTTTAGTGAATAAGATTCGATTCTTTTATATTGATTCCTTTTAATATTTCATAGAAGCATATTGAGAAAGTTTGTTTGGGTTTATTACGTATTCAATTTAATTATAACAGAAAAATCTGATATATTTCAGTCTATTATATGAAGCGGTTATTCCTTAATATGAATGTAGAAAGGGGTGCGTGATATGAATATAGATTATCGAATAAGAAGTGTGGATGGTTATACAAAAAATATAGGGGAATTAGTAAGCATGCTGGAGCATACGAGGGCTGTAACATTACAGGAAATAAAAGATCTATCAGTTGAGCAATTAGATTTAATTATGCCGAGTGGAGGAAATTCTATCGGAGCGTTATTAAAACATATAGCAGCTATAGAAAAAGCTCATCAACTTATTTCATTTCAAGAGCGCGACTTTACAAAAGAAGAATTAGAAATATGGGAGGACGCACTGTATTTAGGGGAAGCAGGGAAAATAATTCGTGGTCATGACATACAGTATTATGTACAACTTTTACAAAGTGTTCGAGAAGAATCTCTGAAGTATTTGAGTGAACAAGATGATGAATGGCTTATGTCAGAAAGAAAGTGGCCTAACGATGTAGCGTATAACCAGCACTATCTGTGGTTTCATGTGCTAGAAGATGAGATTAATCACCGTGGGCAAATTAGAATGATGAAAAATAAATTATTTGAAAATTACGTTAAATAAAGTAGCTTTTTAAATAAATATTCCATATAATAAGAGTAATTAAAATGAGAACGGGGTGATGTATTATGGCGAAAATAACTTATATGAATAATAAACCAAATACAAAAGTGGATGGAAAGGGCGAGACTGTATAAGTTAGCGCACGATCCTTCCGCTTAGCTTAAACTAGGGAGGATATCAATTTGAATCAAAATATTTTAGAATCATTCGGCTGGGATTCTTTTTTTGAGGAACAAGCTGTAGAGAACTTTGAAGTAGGACGTATTTTACTTGAGCATAAGCATATATATCGAATTATTTGTAATGATGGTGAATATATGGCAGAGCTGTCTGGAAAGTTTCGACATGAAGCAGTAACGAAGGGAGATTATCCAGCGGTTGGTGATTGGGTGTATATAAAGAAAATAGAGAATGAAAAGAAAGCAATTATTCATCGTATTTTTCCGAGAAGAAGCTCTTTTTCTAGACAAGAGGCTGGTACTCGAACGGAAGAACAAGTAATAGCAGCAAATGTAGATTATCTATTTTTAGTGAATGCACTTAATCATGATTTTAACGTAAGAAGAATGGAACGTTATTTACTATTAGCGTATGAAAGTGGTGCAATGCCTGTTATTGTTTTAACAAAAAGTAGCTTATGTGAAGATGTGGAACAGAAAATTGTAGAAACGGAAGCTGTGGCAATTGGTGTTCCGATCTTCATCGTTGATAGTTTAGAACATACTGGTATTGAATCGTTGCAGCAATTTGTTTCTTCAGGAAAAACAATTGCTTTAGTCGGATCATCGGGGGTTGGAAAATCCACTTTGTTAAATGCACTTATAGGACTTGAAGTAGCAAAAACGGGAGATATTCGTGAGGAAGATAGTAAAGGAAGGCATACGACAACTCATCGTGAATTGTTCCGATTACCGAGTGGTAGTTTAGTTATTGATACTCCGGGTATGAGGGAACTGCAACTTTGGGAAGGAAGCGATGCAATTCAAACAACATTTTCTGATATTGAAGAATTAGCAAAAACGTGCCGTTTTAGGGACTGTAAGCATGAAAATGAGCCAGGGTGCGCAGTGCATCATGCAATTGATAACGGAATTATTACGATAAATCGTTTGCAAAGCTATAAAAAACTACAAAGAGAACTGGCGTACTTTATGAGAAAACAAGATGCTGTTCTTGCAAGAGCAGAGCGTGATAAGTGGAAAAAGATTTCTAAACAGCATAAAAAAATATGAAAAGCCAAAGGGTGGTTCCCTTTGGCTTTTTGCTTTTGTAAATTTTATAATAATATTATTCATATATATGGACAAAGAGAAATTAATTGTTTAAACTTTACAAAGTATTCATCATAATAGGTTATGAAAATAATAATTCGGGAATAGGAAATATTTACAATTCACTAGATTTAACTTTTGAAATTGAAAAGCAGGAGGTTTGTAATGGATAGATTATTAAATTGGTTTCGTGATATGAAAGTAGCAAAAAAACTACTAATTTCATTTTTTGTCATTTTAATTGCGGCTGTCTCTATTATCGGAGGCATGTCTTATCAAACGGCTAAAAAGAATTTTGAATCACAAATTACGAGCAGTGCTCACGACAATATAAAAATATTAGATAATTTAATCAATCAAATGATTGATGCAAAATTTAATGATGTGAATAATTTTGCACGGGTGATTCAAGGTAATATGTATCAAGGGGATAATCAAGATGAATTAAGAAAAATGTTATCTCAATATATCAATTTGAATAAAGATGTTGAACAAGTATACGTTGCTGGGAATGATAAGAAATTTGTGCAAGAACCAAATATACAAATGGCAGCAGACTATGATCCAACAGAACGTTCTTGGTATAAAGATGCAGTGGCAAAACAAGGTGGTATTGTAATTACTGAGCCGTATAAGGCACAAGGAAATGGACATATTGTCGTAACGATTGCAAAACAAGCAGAAGATAAAAACGGTGTTGTAGCGGTAGATTTAAGTTTAGATAATTTATTAAAAACAACAAAGTTAATCAATATTGGTAAAAAAGGGTATGCTTTCATTTTAGATGGGAAACAAAAAATAATTGCACATCCTCAAGAAAAATCAGGAGAAAAAGCAGCCGATTCTTGGGCGAAGAAAATTTATGAAGATAATCACGGCGCTTTTTCATATACGTATGACGGTAGCGAAAAGCAAATGGTATTTGCTACAAATGTAAAAACAGGTTGGAAAATCGGTGGGACGATGTACTCAAATGAAGTAATTGAAGCTGCTCAACCTGTATTTTATAATATGTTAATTGTTATGTTCATTTCATTAGTTATAGGCGGAGCACTTATTTATTTTGTGACACTTTCTATAACGAAGCCATTAAAAAGATTAGTTAATACTTCTAAAGAAATAAGTGAGGGAGATTTAACGCAAACAATCGAAATTCATTCTAATGATGAGATTGGCCAACTTGCAAAAGGATTCAATGAGATGACAGATGCATTGCGAACGCTAATTGGAAGAATTAATACTTCGGCTGGACATGTTGCGGCAGCATCAGAAGAGCTAACGGCAAGTGTAAGACAAGCAAGCGAAGCGACTGAGCAAATTACAATGGCAATGGATGAAATATCGAGCGGGGCAACAACGCAAACAACGAGCGTAGAAAATGGTGCAATGTTATTATTTGATGTAACAGAAGGAATTCAGCATGTAGCAAAAAGTTCATCATCAATTAATACGGCTTCTGCTCATACTCGTGAAAAAGCAGAAGATGGCGGGAAACTAGTAGGAAAAACAGTAAATCAAATGCAGTCTATTGCAGAATCTGTTTCACAATCGGATGAAGTTATACAGTTACTAAATAATAAATCAAAACAAATTGGTGACATACTAGAAGTAATTCAAAATATTGCAGATCAAACAAATCTTCTAGCTTTGAATGCGGCAATTGAAGCTGCAAGAGCGGGAGAGCATGGAAGAGGATTTGCAATCGTTGCAGATGAAGTACGTAAATTGGCGGAGAAGTCTAGCGTATCTTCTAGTGAAATTAGTAAATTAATATGTGAAATACAAGAAGACATGAGTAAGACAGTAAAATCGATGAGTCATGTAAATGAAGAAGTTCAATCTGGACTTGTTATTGCGAATGAAACGAAGCAAAACTTTACTGAGATTTTACAATCTACAAATGAAATTGCAGATCAAATTAAAACGATGGTTGAAACGGCTAATGGGATGTCAAAAGGTGCAAATGAAGTATCTATTTCAGTAGGTCAAATTGCAATGACAGCACAGAATAATGCGACGAGTACTCAAAACGTTGCAGCATCAGCAGAAGAACAACTAGCATCCATTGAGGAGATTAGTTCTGCGGCTGGTACATTATCTCAAATGGCTGAGGAGTTACAAGGGTTAATTGAAAGATTTAAAGTTTAACAGAGGACAGACTACTCCAAAATAGCAGTATGCTATTGGAGTAGTCTGTTTTTACTATGTAATATTAAATGAGATAGAGAGTATCTTAATAATATTTAAAGGAATATTTTGTATTATATTTGTCGAAAAATAGAGGTATTTGTTAACTTTGTGTATAATTATAATCATATAGAATGCAAATAAAGGAGATTACTATGGGAGTTTATTGGGGTACCAAAAGACATTCTTGGCTTAGTTATGTCTCATTTTGGTTAAGTATTTCATTTTTTATTGTTTTTCTAATTGAAGTGTTTGTTTTAAAAACACTTTCGAATAGTTCGGTGCAAATTGTTAAATATTTTTATTTTATACTTGTACCAGTAAACATCTTTCTTAGTTTAAAGTTACTCTTTAAGAAGAATGAAAAGAAAGCATTACCTATTTTTAGTTTCATCGTATCATTATTATTTACAATTTTAATACTAGTATTAGCGTTAGCAGCTACTGGGAAATTCTTTTAAGGAGAGTGTTATAAGTCACTCTTCTTTTTTGTTGTTGCAAGGAAATAATAAGTGTAGGATGGACAAAGAAAGCATTTCATTAAGTTTGATATGATTTGAAAGCTTAAGAAGAATAGTAAGAAATGAAGTAAGAGATAATTCATATAATAATGAAGAGAATCAGGTGTTTTACATACCGTTATGAGGCAAATGAATACGGTAAGAACGGCGATATATGGTACAATACATATGGATAGTGATAGAGATAAAGGGTATATAAAATACTCATCGTTTTTTAGTAAGAGAGGGGTTATCTTATGCTATACGAGGATTTGATGACATTATTTCAAGCAGCTCCGAAAGAAGAAGGTAGAGGCGGCTGGAAATATATAATCCAGGAACGAAAAGATAAATATGAAATTGTTGATGAAATGTTGAAAAATCAAATGAGTGTTGAATTGTATTTTAATGAATATGATGAGGTGAAAATCACTTTATATAAAGATGGAATGCCTATTTCTACTATGCAAAGAATTGCGATTTCAAAAGTTGAATTAGACGAAGAGGAAGAAGGGATTCAATTTGTTTTAGAACGTATGCCTAGTCGGATGATTCGCTTGCAATTAAAGCCATATTTAGCACTCGAAATGGGGCCATACTGGGAAGTATGTGATGATTGTGAATGAACATAAAAGAAGCATCCAATAACATGGATGCTTCTTTTATGTTTTTTGAAGTTGTTTAAAAGCAATGATTGGAAGTAAAATGATGCTGACCCATCCAATTATAGGATATAGAATGTGGAGTAATTCACTGTAACCAATGTAACTAAAGCAATAACTAATTAGTAAAATAAAGAAAATAATATTGTTACTTTTCCAACTGGTGATGGATTGCATTTGTTTTGTCATTCCGAACACATTGCCAACTAAAGTTGTGAACACTTCACCGAAAATGATAAGAACAAAGAAAAAGTGAAAAGTTGCATTGAATTTTCTTATGACTTCAGCCATTGGGATATTATATTGATAAAATTGATCGACTGATAAGATAGCTAAATGGCTACATAATAAAATTAAAGATAGTCCTGCACCACCTAAAATACCGCCCCATAAAATGGCCTTTCGATCTTTTACTTCACTGGCTAACGGGACGAGAACGCTTTGGGCGAGCGAAAGATTTAAGGCGACATATGTAATAGGACTAGTAATCCACTTCATATTCCAGCTTTCTGCAGGAATAGTGTCACTAATAGGAGTTGTACCGTGAAAAAAAGTTGTAATAGCAAGTCCGATAATAAAAATCATCATAATAGGTACGACAAGTGTATTAACTTCAAAAACCCCTTGTAATCCGCGACTACCTATAATGAGACAGGCGATCAATATAATGAAAATACCAAGTTGTCTTGGTAAACGAAGTTGCTCTTCAAATACCGCCCCAGCTCCTGATAACATAACGCTCGTTACACCAAATAATACGAGTAATAATAGTGTGTTTACAACATTTCCAAATACATCTCCAAATAAATATTTGTTAAATTCTTGCGCTGAAAATGCACCAATTTGTGATGAAAGTAACATCATCTTTGTGCCAAGCCAAATAAAAAAAAATCCACTTACACATATGCCAATTGTTCCATATAATCCGTTCACTGTAAAAAATTCAACAATTTCTCGTCCAGTAGCAAATCCAGCTCCAACGACTGTTCCAATATAAGTAGCAGCGACCTTCTTTGCTACTTGCCATTGTTGATTGTCCATGTTATCCCTCTTTCTACTACGATGAGCTTGATTTACTATTATGCATATGTATGAGCTTGGACAATTAGACGTATGAAGTGTTTGAAAACATACATGAATTAAAAGATATTAGGGAAGTATTAAAGGTGTTAAAACTTTGTTACATATGAGCCAATCGTTCCAAAGGGTAGGAAATGTATGGTAACATGTAACTAGGTTATTAAAAGATAAACATTATGAAATGATAAGAGGAGTGGATTGTATGAGTACGAAAACAAATGTTGTTGAAGTATTAAACAAGCAGGTAGCAAACTGGAATGTGTTATATGTGAAATTACATAATTATCACTGGTATGTGACAGGACCACACTTCTTTACATTACATGAGAAATTTGAAGAGTTTTACAATGAAGCTGGAACAAATATTGATGAATTAGCAGAACGTATTTTAGCGTTGGAAGGTAAACCGCTAGCGACAATGAAAGAATATCTTGCAACATCTAGTGTGAATGAAGGGACGAGCAAGGAGTCTGCAGAAGAAATGGTGCAAACATTAGTGAATGATTACTCTGCACTTATTCAAGAATTAAAAGAAGGTATGGAAGTTGCTGGTGAAGCTGGTGATGAAACATCAGCGGACATGCTATTAGCAATTCATACAACATTAGAACAACATGTATGGATGTTAAGTGCGTTCTTAAAATAAATATAAGTATATAAAGAAAAAAGTCATTGAAAAATTCTTTCAATGGCTTTTTTGTGATTTTTCAGTTTTCTTTTATGCTATAATATAGTAAAAAGGAGGCGATGCGATGTTTCGCTTTTTCAGAACTGGAAAAGAAGAGCGTGAAATAACGAAAGATGAATTAGAACAAGCGATGGCTAAGTTTCTAGAAAAGAATGCTAATATTGTTTATACAGTATTAGTAAATGATGATTATACAGTAAATTATGATTTGTTAAAGCCGTATTTACTTGCATTTCCAACAAATAGTTTTCTTATTACGAAGGAAACGCTTGAGGTATTTGAACATACAGAAGAAAATCTAAACCTAGTTAAAGAAATTGATATCGTACAAAAAGCAGTAGATCAATACGTAACAGAAAAAGAAATGTTTCCAATTGTTGAAGGTAGTGAAGATCGCCTTATATGTGGGATGAAATTAGGACCGTATTTAAATCGTATATTAAAAAGAAATTTATATATTTCAGAAAAACATTATTTAGTTTCAAGTAAACCAGACAGAAAAAAACAAAAGAGTGGATAGAAGTATGGAAAACAACAATAAATATATTGTTGTCTTTTTTTGTTTTTAAAAATATTGATTTTTCTAATTATTAAACTTTATACTAAACTTATTGGACGAAGAGGAATAATGATTAAGTACTGTTAGTATGAGCTATATACAGTGATTACAAAATGGTATAAAGGTTTGGGAAATAAATATTATAAAAGATTACGGGGGAATGGGGTATGAAAAATAGTATGACTTACATTCAATTATTAAATGAAACGTTACATTGTTACGCAAATAAAGGAAGTTTGGAAGCATACACTTATATAATGGAGCATGCGAAAGGCATAGTGGGGAATGAGGCGCAAATATATAATTTCAAATATGCACTAGCGAGTGCAGCAGGGCTTGAAGAAGAAGCGATGCATGTAATGAAGGAAGCCATAATAGAAAAGGGTTTTTGGTATGGAAATGAGTATTTAATTACGGACGACGATTTAAAACCACTACATATATTTGAAGAGTTTCATAAAATGGTTCAATTATGTAAAGAGAGAGAAGAATTAGCAAAGAAAACAGAACGAGCAGACGTGAAATTTATTGAAGGTAAGAAAAAAGAAAAACTATTTATTGCAATGCACGGAGATCAAGAAAATATAGCAATAGTAGAACCATATTGGAAATCTGTTTTGGATCAAGATTATACGTTGGCTTTACCACAGTCTTCGCAAATTCAGTTTTCAGATGGGTTTGTTTGGGATGATATACAAAGAGGGAAAGAAGAATTAAAAGAGCATTACGTTACGTTTATTGAAAATCATACAGTAGAAAGTGTAATAATGGGTGGTTTTTCTGCTGGCGCAAGAGTAGCTTTGTATACAATTTTACAAAAAGATATAGATGTAGATGGTTTTATTTTTGTGGCGCCGTGGCTTCCAGAGATTGAAGAATGGGATGAGTTATTGGGAGTGCTACAAGATAAAAATATAAAGGGGTATATAGTGTGCGGGGATCAAGATGAAGATTGTTTTGAATGTACACAGCAATTTGTTCAGTTATTAAAAGATAGACACATTGAACATACGTATAAAGTTGTACCTAACTTAAATCATGATTATCCTAATCATTTTGATGAGTTATTAAAAGAGGCTATTGAATATATAGAAAATGAAAACAATAAGTAGTAAGAAAGGGAGATGCATCGTAATTGATGGATCTCCCTTTTATCATTATAAATGAAAAGCATTTGCTAGTAAGCGATAAGAATTCAATTTATCTTCAAATCGATGAGTAATTGTAACAATCATAAATTCATCAGTATTGTACGCTTTGCTTAAGTTTACGATTTGTTCTTTCACAGAAGATGGATCCCCGACGATCATACGTTGACGATTTTCTTTTATACGGAATAAATCATAAGCGCTGTATGAATAATTTTGTGCAGTTTCGATAGAAGGAGTACCAGTTGTACGCTTTCCTTGTTCTAGTAATAAGATTGATAAATCTAAACTAGAAGCAATTTTTTCCGCCTCTTCATTTGTTTCTCCGCAAATAACAAAAATAGAGACGATTGATTTTGGTTTGTCTCCTAAATAGGAAGGTTGGAATTGTTCCTGATAAGCCTTCATTACTTCAGGGCCACCGTATCCGTTAATAAACTGTGCGAATGCAAAAGAAGCACCTTGTTTTGCAGCAATCATAGCACTCTCTCCACTAGAACCGAGCATCCACATCTCGGGAGATGTTGGAATGACAGGAGTAGCCTTTAAGTTTGCATAATGATGGTTTTCTGGTACTTGATCATGTAAGTACATTGCAACATCTGCAATTTGTTCTGGATATTGATCCAGTGAGACCATTTTTCCTTCTTGTAGTGCGCGAGTTGCAATTGGCATACCGCCAGGTGCTCTGCCGACACCAAGGTCAATACGATTTGGATAAAGAGCTTCTAAAACGCGGAAATTCTCAGCAACTTTATACGGGCTATAGTGCGGTAACATAACACCACCTGAACCAACTCTCATACGATCCGTTTTTGCAGCAATATGAGAAATAAGTATTTCAGGACTTGAACCAGCAAGGCTGACGGAATTATGATGCTCAGATACCCAAAAACGTGTGAATCCTAGTTTTTCAACTTCTTGTGCAAGTGTAACTGTATGAGAAAAAGCTTGTGCTGCTGTACTACCATCTGAAATAGGTGATTGGTCTAATACACTTAATTTGATCATAGAATATACCTCTCAATCTTAATGTACATCCTATTATATATTTACTTACGAAAAATGCGTAATAAAATGCTCAAAATAAGAAGTGGATACATCCTATATCTACTTCTAACGAGAAAAGCCCCGTTCATAATGATTCATTTCGACTAAGTCTAAAATATATTCATAGTTATCAATCTCAAGATTTAATTGTTCACGCTCTTTTTTAGATAGATGCATACTACTAAGTTTGTTGCATAGTTGTTGTTTCTTTCCTTCTAAATACTTCTTTGTATCGTGGTAATCGTAAGTTTGTTTCATTTTCAACCACGCCTTTTTTGCTGTTGCTATATTATACGAAGCGTGAAGATATGTGGGAGCTATCTCTTATGTACTTTTAGTGAATATTCCACTTGCTATGTTGTTATGTTTATAGGAATTTATGAATAAAATGCACTAAACCACTAGTGCCCATTTTATCCCGCATTAACGGGCAGTAAAACTCCCACCTCAAAATTCGGCTGGAGCAAAGAAGATAGGTGGGAGATTAACTGCCCATAAAAGCCCGATTGGTTCAACTATAATCAGTGGGGGAAGAACTCCCCACTAATTATAGTTTCACTTTATGAAGTAAGGGGTGGAATTGTGCAGAAAGATATAATGTATAACACTGAGATGGATGAAGTGTTGAAAATTATAAATAAAGGATTAAAGAAGACGACGCGCCCGAAGCAAATTATTGTAGTAGGCGCAGGCATGGCTGGATTAGTTTCGGCATCTTTATTAAAAGCTGCAGGACATGAAGTAAAGATTTTTGAAGCAAACAACCGTGTAGGTGGCCGTATAGAGACGGTTAGAATGGAAGATACCGGATTATATTTGGATGTAGGGGCAATGAGAATTCCATATTCGCACACATTAACGATGGCGTATATAAGAAAATTCGGGCTACAGGTAAGCCCTTTCATTAATAGGAATGAGACGGATATTATTTACGTAAATGGCCGGAAAACGACATTAAAACAATATGAAAAAGACCCAAGTATATTAAAGTATCCTGTAGAAATGAATGAAGTCGGGAAAACGTCTGAGGAGCTATTATTGTTAGCGGTACAGCCAATTATAAATTTTATAAAAAAGAACCCAGAGAAAAATTGGGATATAGTAGTAAAGGATTTTGGAAGATACTCTACAGGACAATTTTTAAAGTATCATCCTTATCAATATAATACTTACTTTTCACCAGTAACAATTGAGATGATTGGTGTTCTATTAGATTTAGAAGGTTTTTTGGAAAGGTCATTTGTAGAAACGTTACGTTTTTTATATATTATGCAAGAGGAGAGTGGATTTTGTGAAATAGTAGGAGGAAATGATAGATTACCAAAGTCCTTTTTACCAAAATTAGAAGAAAATATTATATATAATCAAAAATTAATGAAGCTACATCAGCACGATAACGGTGTGACAGCTTTTTATCGAAACGAGCAAACTTTTGAATATAGTAGTATTACAGGGGATTTAGTTATTATTACAATTCCATTTTCGACAATGCGTTTTGTGGAAGTAGATCCATTTGATTCTATATCTCATGAAAAATGGAAAGCAATTCGTGAATTGCATTATATGCCAGCAACGAAAATAGGAATGCAATTTAAAAGTCGATTTTGGGAAGAACAAGGACAGTTAGGTGGGAGAATTATAACGGATTTGCCAATTCGTTATGCCTATTATCCAAGTCACGGAATTGGAGAGAAAGGACCTGCTATGATGTTAGGCAGCTATACATGGTCTTATGATGCGTTGCTATGGGATGGGTTATCAAAAGGTGATCGTATTTATTACACACTACAAAATTTAGCGACCATATTAGGCGGTCAAGTATATGATGAGTTCATGTCTGGCATATCAAAAAGTTGGACATTGGATCCATATGCACTTGGAGGATTTGCGCTATTTCAGGCAGGTCAAGAATCTGAGCTACAACCAGCGATTATAAAACCAGAGGGGAGATTATACTTTGCAGGTGATCATACAACGTTATATCACGGATGGATACAAGGTGCAATTGAATCTGGTGTGCGTGTAGCGGTAGAGGTAAATGAATAAAAGGTTTAAAATTCAGAAATTTATTTACTGTGTAACTTGAGATGGATATTATTATATATAAAAGAAATATGGGGAGTGTTGAAAGTGAATCCGTTATTATTTGATTTTCCTTCTGAATTTTATACTGATAGGCTAATTATTCGAATGCCAAAACCAGGTGACGGTAAAGTTGTATACGATGCAATTCAAGCTTCTATGAAAGAATTAAAACCATGGATGGTTTTTGCACAAAAAGAGCAAACAGAGGAAGAAGTAGAAGTGAGTATTAGAAAATCGCATATTCAATTTTTGCAGCGTGAGGATTTAAGATTACTAGTTTTTTCGAAAGAAACAGGTGAATTTATTGCATCAGCTGGATTACATCGTATTAATTGGGATATACCTCAATTTGAAATTGGGTATTGGATCGATTCGAGATTTAGTGGAAAGGGTTATATGGTAGAGGCTGCAAAAGGTATAATGGAGTTCGCTTTCACTGAACTGAAAGCAAACCGCGTAGAAATTCGATGCGATTCTTTAAATAAGAAGAGTAGAGCGATACCTGAGAAATTAGGCTTTAAGTTAGAAGGTACGTTAGAAAGTGCGAGTGTTGCAGTAGATGGAAATGGATTAAGGGATATGTGTGTATTTGCCATGACTAGAAATACATATGAAAAAGAAGAGCTGTAAAGAAATAGCTCTTCTTTTTCTGTATTATGGTACAGGATGTCCATTAGAGCTTTCGAAAATTGTAAACCATTGTTGACGATCTAAATTAACTTTCGTAGCAAGAGCGGCTGTTTTAACACGATCTAATTTACCAGATCCAACGATTGGCATCATGTTAGCTGGATGAGCAAGCAACCATGCATACATAACTGTATCGATGCTAGTAACACCTAGTTCAGTAGCAACCTTCTGTAAAGTTTCACGTACACGTACGGCACGTTGTGATTGACCAGTAAAGATTTCTCCGCCAGCAAGAGGCGACCAAATCATAGGATTGATTCGTTTTTCTTGGCATAAATCAATTGTTCCTTTTTCGAAATGCTCAAGATGCATCGCAGATACTTCAATTTGATTTGTAAGGAGCGGGAAATCTAAATAGGAACTTAACATATTAAACTGTGAAGGTAAAAAGTTAGATACACCGAAGTGGCGGACTTTGCCTTCTTGTCTTAAGCGCGAGAACGCTTCTGCTACTTCATTTGGATCCATAAATGGATCAGGGCGATGAATGAGCAATACATCAATATAATCTGTATGTAAGTTTTGTAATGAGTCTTCCGCGCTTTTTATTATATGTTCAGCACTCGTATTGTAGTGAGCAACATATCGCTCTGGAAATTTCGGCGATGGGGGAGCGATTCCACATTTTGTGACAATTTGCATGTCTTCGCGTAAGGAAGGCTTGAGTTGTAACGCTTCTCCAAATAATCCTTCACACGTATAGCCGCCATAAATATCAGCGTGATCGAAAGTAGTAATTCCCATCTCCATACAAGCTTCAATGAAAGAAAGTAAATCTTGCTTTGTCATATTCCATTCTGCTAAACGCCAAAAACCTTGAATAATACGAGAAAATTCTAGCGTTTCAGCCATTTGAACTCGTTCCATTATAAGTACCCCCCTGATGAATGAATGTTTTTTTTGAAAAGGCTTTCTTACTATGTATTATTATATAGTTACAGTGTCTTACATACAATAAATATGTTTTGCTACAAAAACGATTTTCTCTATATGCTATAATGTAGAAACATATAGCTATAAGGAGATGTAGGGAATGATTCCAGTAACAATATTAACTGGTTTTCTTGGATCAGGGAAAACGACATTATTAAATCGCATTTTATCAGAGAATCACGGTCAGAAATTAGCAGTGATTGTAAATGAAATAGGGCAAATTGGTATTGATAATCAGTTGATTATGAATGTCGAAGAAGAGATTATGGAGATGACGAATGGGTGTTTATGTTGTACTGTACGTGAAGATTTACTCGTCGCTTTAAAACAATTACTGGACGTAAAAGCAGAAGGGAAAATGGATTTTGATGGATTAGTAATTGAAACGACTGGTCTTGCAAATCCAGGTCCGATTATTCAAACATTCTTTTTAGATCCTGTTATTCAATCTGCATACCAAATTAACGGTGTTGTAACAGTAGTAGATAGTTATCATATACATAAACATTTTGAAAAAGGACTAGAAGCAAAGGAACAAATTGCATTTGCTGATGTCGTTTTAGTAAATAAATTAGATTTAGTGGATGAAAGTGAAAAGGAAAATCTCTTGCAGGAACTGCAAGGTATTAACCCAACTGCAAAGTTAATCGAGGCGACTAACTGTGATGTAGATATTCAATCGTTACTTCAAATTCAGACATTTAAAACGAAAGATACGTTACAAATTTATCCTCATACAGAGCATAATCATCTAGAAGGTGTAAAATCGTTTGTACTACGTGAAGAACGTCCGTTAGATTTACAAAAGCTAAATGAATGGATGTCAGCTGTCGTTCAAGAACTAGGTGAATATTTATATCGCTACAAAGGAATATTATCGATTGATGGAGTAGATAAACGTATCGTTTTCCAAGGTGTGCATACACTGTTTGCTGCATCATACGATAGAGAGTGGCAAGAGGGCGAAGAACGAGTAAGTGAAGTCGTGTTTATCGGAAAAGATATTAATAAAGAATGGTTCCAAGAACATTTTGAGGAGTGTGTGAAATAAGTCTGCATATATTGCAGGCTTATTTTTTGGAATTAACTAAGTACTCTATGGAAAAATGCTAGATTGCAAAAAACGAAGGGTAATAAAAAGCCCGTTTTCACAGGCTTGTATGTTCATCTAATAGTAACTCCATTACAACACCTACAACTGGGCCTTCGTCATCAATATCGCCATTTAAGCGGAAGCCAAATGACTCGTATAATCCCATTGCGAGTTTGTTGTCTGGATGTAAACTTAAATAAATTATTTTACATTCAAATTTATCTTGTAAGAATTGAATGAGTATGCGAAGGAAACGTTTTGCGTATCCTTTTCCTTGATATTGCTCGTCAATCATAAAGCGATCTAACCATACGCTTTTACGTTTTTCCCAATACCATCCGTACATTGCATATCCTACAAGTGTTTCTCCATCGTATAACCCTACTGACGTTCCGTTTCCCTCAAATAATGATTCTGCTAGAGAAAACGCATTGCTTTCAATAAATTGCTGCTGGTCTTTTGCGACGTTTAAAGCAGCTACCGAACGCCAATTTTTTTCTGTTACTTCACAAATGTGAAGAGTCATAATTCCAACTCACCTTCTAAATTAATATAGCTTAAAAGCTAATATGGATAATTTTACTTGTTATTTTGGTCAAGTCAAGTAAGGAAAAATAAAAAAGAAGCTGCATGACATATGCAGCTTCTTTAAAAAAATGATTAGTTAGTAGCTTCTTTCAATGTGTTTACGTTTTCTTCCATTAAAGTGAAGTAATCTTTATTGCTCTTCGCATCATCTTCAGAAATAGTAGCAAGATGATTTAAGCGTAAAATTTTTGTACCCGTTTCTTTTTGAATGACAGATGCTACTTTTGGAGTAGAGAAAGTTTCAAATAAAATATATTGTAGATTATGTTCTTTTACTGTTTTTGTAATGTCAGCAAGCTGTTTTTGAGATGGTTCATCAGAAGCTGAAATACCCGCGATAGCAATTTGTTTTAGGCCATAGCGTTGTTCCCAGTAACCATAAGCCGCATGAGAAACTAAAATATCTTTCGTTTTTGCATTCGTAACAGCTGCTTTAAATTGATCATCTAAATCAGTGAATTTTGTTTGAAGTGCTGCGAAGTTTTTTTCGAACTCTTGTTTATGGTCAGGTTGTAATTCTACAAGTGCATTTTTAATTTTTTCTGCCTGTTTCATTGCTAAAGTAGGATCTAACCAAATGTGCGGGTCTTTATCGTGATGATGTTCATCCTCTTTATGGCCGTCTCCGTGATCGTGATGCTCGTCTTCTGTAGAAGTACGCAGTTCAATACCTTTTGATGCATTTACAATTTTAACATTTTCTTTTTGCAATGCTTTTTCCATTTTTTCAGCAAATGGTTCTAATTCAGCACCGTTATAAACGAATAAATCGGCTTTTGCAACTTGTACGGTTTGTTTTTGACTTGGTTCAAATGTATGAGAATCTGCACCAGGCGGGTAAATCGCTTCAACAGTTACATAGTCGCCACCAATTTTTTTTGCGAAATCAGCAAGAGGAAAAATAGTTGTATAAACAGTTAGTTTTCCATCTTTCTTGGCCTTACCTTCTTTTTTATTTGAGCAGCCAGTAAAAATTAAAGTGAAAATAAGTAAGAATGAAAATATAGTCAATCTTTTAGGCATGAAGTTCTCCTCTTTTCTTTTTTTACGGATATATTTTCCCCAATTATAGAAGAAAAATATCATTTTAATACAAAACGGAATAATTACGTTTTAGTTTGCGAACTTAGTATAATACATCTTTTATAAAGTTGCAATAAATAATAATCATTCCGATTTGATTTTGTTATAAAGTTGTCAAATATAGATGTGTTATTTTTGCGAATACATGCATATGTGACAACGCTGTGTTCATATATATATGAAAGGAGGGTGTAGAGGGGGATGAGTGTTTGGGTTACTTAATGGAAGCTATTTTATTGATATTAGCGGTAGTATTCCCATTAGCCTTAGTCTTAATTTTTTTAAGAAGATTAATAAGTAATTTAGGAGATGCATCAACAGTCACAAAATTACGAGAGAAAGATGAGAAAAAAGAGTGAGTAAAGCACTATGCGTACGCATAGTGCTTTACTTGTGGTAAAATGAGAGAAGGAAACTCCTAAAAGTTGTATTTTACTGAAGGAGAGAAAAGTAAAATAAGAGGTATATGCATATATGAATAAGCGAACAGCGTTAGTACTTGGTGCAAGTGGTTTAGTTGGACAAGAGATAACGCGTCTATTACTTGAATCAGATTACTACGATTCGGTTACTATTTTTGTAAGAGAACCAATGCAATGGCAACATGAAAAATTACAGCAAAAGCAAGTAGATTTTTCGATGTTAGAGGAATATAAAGAATTTTTCGCTGTAGATGACGTATTTAGTTGCCTAGGAACAACAATCAAAAAAGCAAAAACAAAGGCAAATTTCAAAAAGGTAGATTATGAATATACGTTACGAGCTGCTTGTTTAGCTGAAAAACAAGGGGTGCAAAATTTCCTAGTTGTGTCCTCGATGGGAGCAAATCCTAAATCGTTTTTCTTTTATTCGCAAGTGAAAGGGAAAATGGAAGAGGAATTACAAAAATTAGTGATTGGTGGTATTCACATTTTTAGGCCGTCTTTATTAGTAGGAAATCGACAAGAATTTCGTTTTGGTGAACGAATGGCTGAGAAGTTATCTCGTATGATTCCATTTATATTTAAAGGGGCTTTCAAAAAGTATAAACCAATTTCAGCGAAAGATGTGGCGAAAGGGATGTATATCACTGCATTGCGAGAAGAAACTGGTATCTATTTTTATAACTCAAATGAAATTACAACGATAGAATAACAAACGAATTTAAAACAGTATAATATTATAATAAAAAAACAATTTTCTACTTAATTTGAGAAATTTTTTTTTGTTAGTTCAGTTGTGATCCACATTATGGAATGTGGATCACAACCTTGTCGCATATTTAGAGTGTGACTGTGCTTGTTTTGTTCATTGAATTTTATTTGTATTATATAACGTTATTTAAATGTAATGCTAAACGTAGTTAGAATAAGGAGATAAAAAAATAGGCGTATCAAGCAAAATGTCGATACACCTTAAAATGATATTATAAAATAACAAATATAGTCTTGTAGTATACTTTTAATTTCTCTGTAAGTAGTCGTACATAATATTCTTGGTTTTATCCCGCTTTAAAGGTCCGATTGGTGAGGGCTGATTAAAGTTTCACTTTATTTATTCGTATGGATTTTCCCTGGTGCTCGCTTGTATTGGTACGGTTCTTGTAACTCAAAGCCAAGTTCGTTGGCGGCTATTCTTGGGAAGTAAGGATTGCGAAGTAACTCACGTCCGATAAAAATTAAATCTGCTTCGTTATTATTTAAAATTTGTTCTGCCTGTGCCCCGGTCGTAATTAATCCAACAGCACCAGTTGCAATGTTAGCATGCTCTTTAATATGTTTCGCGTATTGTACTTGATACCCGGGATATACATCGATGTGTGCTGGTACAACAGCCCCAGAACTACAGTCGATTACATCTACCCCTTGTTCTTTCATCCATTTTGTATACTGAACGTAATCTTGAACCGTTAACCCATCAGGATGATAGTCATTTGCTGAAATACGAACGAATAACGGTCCGTTCCAAACTTCATTTATAGAGTCAATAATTTCACGTAAGAAACGATAGCGATTTTTACGTGAGCCCCCATATTCATCAGTCCGCTTATTAGAAAGTGGAGAAAGAAATTCATTAATAAGATAACCGTGAGCGCCGTGTATTTCAATAATATCAAATCCAGCTTGTTTTGATCGTATTGTAGCTTGCTGAAAAGCTAATATGGTATTTTTTATTTGCTGTATATTCATTTCTACTGGTATTTTCATTGTTTCATTAAACGGAATTGCTGATGGAGCAAGAGCATCCGTTTCTAATTCTGCTTTTCTTCCGGCGTGAGCGAGTTGAATGGCAGCTTTTGCACCGTTATCATGTATAAAAGTTGTCGTTTTATGTAAGCCTTCAATTAGGCTATCATCCCATATACCTAAGTCTTTTTTAGAAATTCTTCCTTCAGGTAACACGGCTGTCGCTTCAATCATAACTAAACCAACTTGACCGGCAGCTCTTGTTCCGTAATGAATGAGATGGAAATTAGTTACTTGACCATCCTCGTTTTCTGATGAATACATGCACATAGGTGACATAACGATACGGTTTTTTAATGTAACGTTCTTAATTGTATAAGATGAAAAAAGTTTGGAAATCATCCAACAGCCTCCTAGATTGAATTTTCTTACATTGTATCATTCTCTTTTTTGTTTTCCCTAATAAAACGCTTATACGAAAAATTTTGTCTATTCGTGTTACAATAATTAATATGAATTGAATTGGAGGATGACATATGTACCAGGCTTATTATGAAAGTGAATTAGGTTTGCTGGAAATTACAGCGAACGATAAAGGAATTACGTCTGTTATATTTGTTGATGAGAGACAAGAAGAACATAAAAATGAAACGATAGTTCAATGTATAAATGAGTTAGATGAATATTTTAAGGGGAAAAGAAAAGAGTTTACGGTCCCGCTGTCTGCTGAGGGAACATCATTTCAAAAAAATGTATGGGATGCGCTCTATACTATTCCTTATGGTGTAAGTGCTTCATATTTAGATATTGCAGAGAAGGTTGGAAATACGAAAGCTGTACGAGCGATAGGAGGAGCAAATAGTCGTAATCCAATTTCAATTATCGTTCCGTGTCATCGTGTAATAGGAAAGAGTGGGAAGCTTGTTGGGTATGCGGGTGGTTTATGGAGGAAAGAGTGGCTATTAAAACACGAAGGTATTTTGAAATGACGTATGGATGGGAAGAGGGATTGTTTTGAAATGTATAAATTGTGGGCAACTTTGCGAGGAAGATCAGTTGAATTGTGAAAGTTGCCAGCGGACCTTGCATAATGAACAAGGTGAAGGATGCTCGCAAATAGACAAGGAATTAGAAGTATATGTAGGGAGACAATATCCGAATTACAAACGGAAATGGGAGCTTGAGGAAAAGCGGATTGCTAGGTGGAGCTGGAATGGTTGGGCAGCTATTTTTAATGTAGGTTGGCTTGGATATCGTAAGTATTATTTGCCTGCAGCTTTATTTATATTGTTATTATTAGCATGCGATGCGTTTTCTTATTATATGGGATTCAACGTAGCACTGCCGATCATTAATATGGTGCCTCTTACGTTTTTGTTACTCGTTTTTATTTTATTTGGAATGGCTATTTTTGCGAATGGATTATATTATCAATTTGCAGAAAGACGTATATATCGAATAAAAGCACGAGAAATTCAAGATGAATCGGTTGAGAAGTATCTCATCTGTGATAGTGGTGGAACGAGTAAAATGGGAGCAACCATCGTTACGATTTTAGCGGTTGCTAGTATCTTTTTCAGCCATTTCTTTTTCCCGACTGATCGAGATATTATACAAAAGGTTCGTGCAGGCTCACTATATGAATATCCGTTCTTTTCCATTGGTGAATCGTTTGAAAATTATTTTAGAAATCCAGGTTGGGTATATTATCGTGGCACAGAGGGATTAGAATTGGTAGAGTTCCAAGGAGAAAGTCCTGATATGCCAAGGAAAAAGGTGAAAATCCAATTTGTTGTTGATTATAAATTGGGCGAGATTGAGCCGTACTCATTGACGATTAATGGCGAATCCAAAAATGAGGAAGAGTTTTTGAAGATAATGGACGAAATATTTAAAGTTCAAAATCCATTTGACATAGAGGATGGATTACAAGTAAAAGGAATAGAAAAAGAAGCGGATAGAAAGGCGTTCTATCCGCTTCTTTTTTTACTGTACAAAAATAATATTTGAAATAATCTGAATCTTTTGTATAATAATATGTATTATGCTAGCTTTCATTTATACATATAGATTGGGGGAAGGAAGAATGAAGAGAAAGACAACAACAATTGCTGCACTTGCGTTAACGACGAGTGTATTGGTTGCAGGATGTGGGAATGGTGAGAAGGCTTCGACAACGAAGAAAGAATCGAATAAGGAAATGGCAGATAAACAAGTTTTAAATTTGCTAGAAACAGCTGAAATTCCTTCAATGGATACATCTAAATCAACGGATTCTGTATCTTTCCGTGTATTTGTAAATGCAATGGAAGGTTTATATCGTCTAGATAAAGATAATAAACCAACACCAGGCATGGCAAAAGATGTGAAGATTAGTGAAGATAAAAAGACATATACATTTGAATTACGTGATGCGAAATGGTCAAATGGTGATCCAGTTCGAGCACAAGATTTTGTATATGCATGGCAACGTACATTAGATAAAGCAATAGCGGCAGAATATGCATTCATTTTATTTGATGTGAAAAATGCACAGAAAGTAAATAAAGGAGAATTACCATCAGATCAATTGGGTGTTAAAGCGAAAGATGATAAAACGTTGGTAGTAGAATTAGAGCAACCAGCACCTTATTTTCTTGAGCTTACGTCGTTCCCTACATTTTTCCCATTAAATGAAAAATATGTGAAAGAGCAAGGAGATAAATACGGATTAGAAGCAGATAAATTATTATATAATGGACCATTTACGATGAGTGAATGGAAACATGAACGAAGTTATCAGCTAAAGAAAAACCCTAATTATTGGGATAAAGATACTGTGAAGTTAGAAGAAATTAATGTAAATATTGTGAAGGAAACGAGCACAGGAGTAAATTTATATGATAGTGATCAAGCGGATCGAGTTATTTTAAGTTCTGAATTCGTTGATAAATATAAAAAGAATAAGCCAGATGAATTTAAAACGAAGTTAGATCCACGTATGTATTTCTTACGTTTTAACCAAAAAAATGCAACGTTTAAAAATCAAAAAGTTCGTGAAGCAATTGATTTGGCATACGATAAAAAAGGAATTGCTGATGTCATTTTAAATGACGGTTCTTTGCCAGCATATTTCTTAGTACCTGAAAAATTCACGACAGGTCCGGATGGAAAAGACTTCCGCTCTGTAAATAAAAACTTCCGTGATAGTAAAGATAACGCAGCGAAAGCAAAAAAATTATGGGAAGAAGCGAAGAAAGAGCTTGGTCAAGATACAATTACGGTTGAATTACTAAATGATGATAATGGTAGCCGTAAAAAAGTAGGCGACTTTATTAAAGAAGAATTAGAGAAAAACTTACCTGGTATTAAAGTGAATTTGAAACAGCAACCATACAAGCAGAAGCTAGATTTAGAAAAGAAATTCGAATATGAATTCTCATTATCTGCATGGAGCCCTGACTATCCAGATCCAATGACTTATATTGATATGTTTGTTACTGGAAGCTCATTTAATGAAATGGATTATTCTAATCCGAAGTATGATGATTTAGTAGCGAAATCAAAAGGAGAGCTATTAAAAGATGATAAAGCACGCTGGGATGCACTTGCGGAAGCTGAAAAAATCTTAATTGGTCAAGATGCAGCAATTTCTCCTACGTATCAACAAAGCACAGCTTATTTAGAGAAGCCGTTTGTAAAAGGTATCGCGAATCATACGTTTGGCGGGGACTTCAGTTATAAATGGGCATATATTACAAAAAAATAGTACAATAAAAGGTGAGTGAATTTTTGCTCATCTTTTTTGTATAAGGAGGAATTATAGTTGTTAAGGGGAATCAATCATATTTGTTTTTCGGTATCTAATTTAGAAAACTCTATTATGTTTTATGAAAAAGTATTAGGGGGAGAATTATTAGTTAAAGGGAGAAAATTGGCATATTTTAACATATGTGGAGTATGGATAGCACTTAATGAAGAAACACATATTCCGAGAAATGAGATTCATCAATCTTATACGCATATTGCGTTTTCTGTTGAACAGAAAGACTTTGAACGTCTACTGCAACGATTAGAAGAAAACGATGTTCATATTTTACAAGGAAGAGAACGGGATGTAAGAGATTGTGAGTCTATATATTTTGTTGATCCTGATGGACATAAGTTTGAGTTTCATTCAGGGACATTGCAAGACCGAATTAATTATTATAGGGAAGATAAACCTCATATGACATTTTACTAAGGGGGAAAGAAGTTGCATGCGTTAGTAATTGGTGGAACGGGAATGCTAAAGAGGGTGTCTATGTGGCTTTGTGAGCAAGGGTTTCATGTTTCTATTATTGGAAGAGATGAAGTGAAATTAGAAAATGTTAAACGGGAGAGTACCACACCTGAAAGTATCACATGCCTTCCGTTAGATTATCATCATGATGACGATGTAAAGTTAGCTATTAAAAACACAATTGAGAGGAATGGCCCAATAACATTGGTTGTCGCATGGATACACGCAAGTGCAAAGGATGCATTATCACTCATTTGTAGAGAATTAGACTTGTCGTCTGAAACATACAACGTTTTTCATATTTTAGGCAGTAAAGCGTCGAGAATAGCCGCACAAAAAATAGGCGGTACGCGATGTAGCTATCATAGAATAATATTAGGTTTTATATTAGAAGATACATACGGAAGATGGCTTACCCATGAAGAAATATCGGATGGAGTAATAAAAGGAATTGAAAGTAAATGTGATGAATGGATTGTAGGACGAGTAGAACCGTGGGAATTGCGGCCGACATGGTAAGGGGGAATTGAAGTGAAGACAACGGTATATGTAACAAGGCATGGTGAAACGGAATGGAATGTAGAGAAACGAATGCAAGGCCGGAAAAATTCTGCTTTAACTGAAAATGGTATGTTACAAGCTAAGCAATTAGGAGATCGAATGAAAGATTTATCTATCGATGCGATCTATAGTAGTCCGAGTGAAAGAACCCTTCATACTGCAGAGTTAATAAAGGGCGAACGTGATATACCGATAATCGCGGATGAGCATTTCTATGAAATTAACATGGGTATATGGGAAGGACAGACAGTCGATGATATAGAAAGGCAGTACCCAGACGAAATACAGTTATTTTGGTATGAGCCACATCTTTTCCAGTCAACATCGGGAGAAAATTTTGAGGCTGTTCATAAAAGGGTAATGGATGGGATACAACTTCTTTTAGAAAAGCATAAAGGAGAAAGTATATTAATTGTTTCCCATGCGGCAGCGGCAAAACTACTTGTAGGACATTTTGCGGGTATTGAAATAGAAAATGTATGGGATGATCCATTTATGCATAGTGCTAGTCTAAGTATAATAGAATTTGAAGAAGGGAAAGGTGAAGTGAAGCAATTTGCAGATATAAGTCATTTTCAATAAATGTAAAAAAGGCCGCAAAACGGCCTTTTTTGGTTGGTATAAAAACTAGCAATTACGTTTTTTATACCAGAAGTGATCGAATTTCTTATTTTTGCAAGATGGGAATTTATGTCCGCCTTTGCAATCGTCCCACTTGTGTCCGCCATCGTGACAGTCTTTACCATGATCCCATGAATCATCGCAAGAGTGACCGTGTCTGTTAGGGAAGAATTCGCATTTTTTACAGAAACTTCGTTTTGTCCAGAAAAATTTCTTTTCAAAGCGTATGCATTTTGTAACGAAAGTACAATGTTTTCTGCGAGTACGTTTTGTAACTAAAACGCATTCTTTTCTACGAGTCACTTTCGTAACGAATGTCCATTTTTGAACGCGCACACGAGTACATTTTGTAACAAATGTCCATTTTTTTACGTGCGTACATTTTGTAACGAAAGTACAATGTTTCACGCGAGTACATCTTGTTCTTGGACATTTACCCCCAGTTGTACATTTACAACCTGTTGTACATCGATGATGAGAGAATTTATCATCATCGCACTCAAAGGTACTTGGATCTTGGTGTAAGAAATCCTCCATCCCAGCACTTTTGATTTCTTCAACAGCTTTTCTAATATCACGTTTCATAGAAATCCTCCTTATCATGTATTCAGGTGAAAAGGTATTCTTTTTCCTTAACATGATATGAGATATGACGTCTTTCTGAACAAGACAAGAGTGTAATTTTATATAAATGGATGATAGCGGATGTATGGACAAGACAAGGCGCATACATTGAATGAAGAGAACTGAGAAGGGATGAGAAAACATGCTACCTTCATATGATTTTTTTATTCATCCAATGTACTTAGTGGAATTAAAAAAAGACATTTGGTCAGACAGTCCAGTGCCAGCAAAATTAACTTATGGAAAAAAGAAGTATGATATTGATATCGTATACCGGGGTGCTCATATTCGTGAATTTGAGAAAAAGTCTTATCATGTTATGTTTTATAAACCGAAAAAATTTCAAGGTGCGAAAGAGATTCATTTAAATTCTGAGTTTATGGATCCGTCTCTCATACGAAATAAATTATCTTTAGATTTTTTTCATGATATTGGTGTACTTTCACCAAAATCACAACATGTATTTATAAAAATTAATGGTCAAATTCAAGGTGTATATTTACAGTTAGAATCAGTTGATGAAAACTTTTTGAAAAATAGAGGATTACCGAGTGGTTCTATTTATTATGCGATAGATGATGATGCGAATTTTTCTTTAATGAGTGAGAGGGATAAAGATGTTAAGACTGAGCTCTTTGCGGGTTATGAATTTAAATATTCGAATAAAAATAGTGAAGAACAGCTGAGTGAATTTGTATTTCAAGCAAATGCTTTGTCGAGGGAAGCTTATGAAAAAGAAATTGGAAAGTTTTTGCATGTTGATAAATATTTACGATGGTTAGCTGGCGTTATTTTTACACAAAACTTTGATGGTTTCGTTCATAACTATGCACTATATCATAACGATGAAACAAATTTATTTGAAGTGATACCGTGGGATTATGATGCGACTTGGGGGCGAGATGTACAAGGGAGACCACTTAATCATGAGTATATTCGCATTCAAGGCTATAACACGTTAAGTGCAAGATTGTTAGATATACCTGTATTTAGAAAACAATACCGAAGTATTTTGGAAGAAATACTAGAAGAACAATTTACCGTTTCGTTTATGATGCCGAAAGTTGAAAGTTTGTGTGAAACGATTCGTCCATATTTACTACAAGATCCATATATGAAAGAAAAATTAGAAACATTTGATCAAGAAGCTGATATGATCGATGAATATATAAATAAAAGAAGAAAGTATATACAAGACCACTTACATGAATTGGATTAATTTTGAAAGAGATTGGAACATTATCAATCTCTTTTTTTGTATAATAAAGATGTATTAATTGAATTGAAGTAATATTTACTTAATAAAGAATGGAGATGTGGAAACATGACAGTTAAGTGGGTTGATTGGGTAAAACAAATACAAGCTATAGCCCAAGCGGGTTTAACGTATTCTAAAGATGTGTATGATATAGAGCGTTTCCAACAATTACGGGATATTTCCATTTCCATGATGTCACATTACACAAAGACAGATTGGGAAGTTGTAGAGAAGTTATTTGCAAATGAGACAGGCTATCAAACACCAAAAGTTGATATTAGAGCAGTCGTTTTTCAAAATGAAAAGTTATTATTTGTGAAAGAAAAAAGTGATGGGAAATGGGCATTGCCAGGTGGATGGGCTGATATCGGCTATACGCCAACAGAAGTAGCAGCAAAAGAAGTTATAGAGGAGACGGGTTATGAAGTGGATGATTTTAAACTATTCGCTATATTTGATAAAGAAAAACATCAACCATCGCCTTCAGCAACACACGTATATAAAATTTTTATTGGCTGTAAGATTATTGGTGGCGAAAAGAAAACGAGTATTGAAACAGAAGATGTGGAGTTCTTTGGTGAAAATGAATTGCCTAATTTATCGATTGCTAGAAATACCGAAGAACAAATTAAAGAAATGTTTGCCTTTATGAAAGAACCTCAGAAAGAAATATTAATAGATTAATCATGCTTATGCCAATCATATTGTTGAAATGAAGATATTGGCAGAATGCAACCTTTATGTAATAATGGGATGGTATGTGAAGAAAAAAGGAGATAGAAAATAAAATGTTAGCAAGCATAATAGATCAGTTATTGCAATTTTTTGCAAGCTTAGGTTACTTTGGAGTAGCGCTAGCTTTAATGATTGAAATTATCCCGAGTGAAATTGTACTTTCGTATGCTGGATTTTTAGTAGCGGATGGTAAAATTAGTTTTGTCGGTGCAGTTATCGCCGGAACTATTGGTGGTACTTTAGCCCAAATCTTTTTATACTGGCTTGGATATTACGGAGGGCGTCCAGTTGTAGAGAAATATGGGAAATATCTACTTATTAATAAACACCATTTAGACATAGCGGAAGGTTGGTTTAAGCGTTACGGAGCAGGAGTAATCTTTTCTGCACGCTTTATTCCAGTCGTACGTCATGCAATCTCTATTCCAGCAGGATTAGCTAAAATGCCATTAAAACTATTTACACTGTATACAGTAGTTGCGATTATTCCATGGTCAATACTATTTATATACTTAGGTGAAAAGCTTGGTGGGAATTGGCGACACATTAAAGAGTATGCATCTGATTACACACATTACATAATTATAGGAGCTGTTCTTTTTGTTGCTTTATACTTCGGTTTGAAGTATTTCAAAAAGAAGAAAGCAGCGCGTTAAAGTCAATGATTTTTCATTGGCTTTTTTATTTGTTTCGGTTCTAAAAAAAAGGAGTTGTCCATAATGTGTAATAATAAAGCGTAGCGGAGGAATGTGATGAAAGGGTCACCGTTTATACGTGGAACGATATTTTTAACGATGGCAACGATGATATCTAAAATGTTAGGGTTTATATATGTTATACCATTTACAGCAATGGTCGGTACGAGTGGGTACGTTTTATACACGTATGCATATCGTCCATATACGATTATGCTCAGCATTGCGACGATGGGACTACCACTTGCCGTTTCAAAAATGGTATCAAAATATGATCAACTGAATGATTATCATACGGTTAAGAGAGTGCTAAAGAGCGGTATCTTTTTTATGTTAATAATGGGAGTAATCTCATGTTTTACGCTATATATATTAGCTCCACATTTAGCTAAACTTGTAATCGATGGAAATGATCAAACGGGGAATAGTGTAGCAGCGGTCACTACTAATATCCAAATTGTAAGTTTTGCGTTAATACTTGTACCGGTAATGAGTTTATTAAGGGGATTCTTTCAAGGGTTTCAATCGATGGGGCCTTCTGCTTTAAGTGTAGTTGTTGAGCAGTTTTTTAGGGTCTTAACCATTTTAATAGGAAGCTTTGTCGTTTTATATATTTTAAAAGCTTCTATCTCGCTAGCAGTTGGTATTTCAACGTTCGGTGCCTTTATGGGAGCGATAGGTGGATTAACTGTTTTAAGTGCGTATTACATAAGAAGGAGAAAGCACTTAAAGAAAAAAGAGATGGCAAGTATACCGCAAACAACGAAATCTTTCTTCTCACTGTATAAGGAGCTCTTTACATATTCAATACCGTTTGTTGTGGTTGGTTTAGCAATTCCGTTGTATCAGACGATTGATACATTTACAATTAATAAACTACTTATACAAATAGGGTATATGCAAGGAGAAGCGGAGAAGATAAATGCAATAATTGGTCTTGTTCAGATGGTTGTACTCATCCCAGTTTCCGTTGCGACTGCTTTTAGTATGTCTCTCGTACCTGAGATGACAAAAGCCTATACAGCAGGGAATGTGAAGTTACTGTACAAACATTTTACGAGAACGAATGTATTAGTAGTAGGTATTACGGTACCAGCGGCGATTGGAATGATGTTGTTAGCAAAACCAGTATATACTCTTTTATTTGGTGCCGGAAATGATCCGGAGATGGGGAGAGTTATTTTACAGTATTATGCTCCTGCCTGTATACTATTTTCGCTTTTTACAGTAACAGCTGCGATGTTACAAGGAATTAACCAACAACAGAAAACAGTGCTAGGATTAGTAATTGGCATTATTGTAAAGATAGTTTTAAATATCGTATTGCTTCCGTATTTCGATTATGTAAGTTTTATTATTTCAACATACGCTGGTTATACGATTTCAGTTGGCTTTAACTTGTGGATGCTTTCTAAATATGTTATAAAGGCAACATAAGCTTTTTAAGGCAGAGAGCACTCTGTCTTTTTCTTTGTTTAGAATATTTTTCTTATAAAAACGTTTTCAAAATAATTTTTCTATTGAAATTTAAACGTATGTTTCATATGCTGAGAATGGCGGTTCAAAAACTGTTCTGTAAGAGAGGTAGATTCCTACATGTAAAAAGAATCGGGGTGATAGTATGTTAAATATTTATTTAACAGACCGAAACGGAAAACTACAAGAGGTTGAGGAAATGCAAAAGGGTTGCTGGATTAATGTACTTCATCCAACGGAAGAAGAAATTCAATATCTAGTACAAACTTTAAATGTAGACTTAGATTTCATTAAAGACCCTTTAGATGATGAAGAACGCTCTCGTATTGAAAAGGAAGACAATAATACCTTAATAATCGTGGATATTCCAACAGTTAGACATGATGAAGAAGGAAATTCGATTTATGACACGATTCCAATAGGTATGATTGTAATGCCAGATTGCTTTGTGACAATTTGTTTAGAAGAAAACCCAATTTTCGAACGCTTTATTAATCAACGTATTAAAGAATTTTATACGTTTAAAAAGACACGCTTTGCACTTCAGCTCTTATATACGATTTCTACTTATTATTTAAGATACTTAAAGCAAATTAACAGAAAAACAATCGATTTAGAGCATCAATTAAATAAGTCGATGAAAAATAAAGAGATTTTCACATTGCTAGGCCTTGAAAAAAGTTTAGTTTACTTTACAACATCATTAAAGGCGAATAAAATTGTAATTCAAAAATTAATGCGTAACAGTACATTTTTAAAAATGTATGAAGACGATCAAGATTTATTAGAAGATGTATTAATTGAAAATAAACAGGCGATTGAAATGGCGGAAATATATAGTCACATTTTAAGTGGAATGATGAATACTTTTAGCTCCGTTATATCAAATAATTTAAATAGTGTTATGAAACTGTTAACGTCTATCACAATCATTTTATCGTTACCAACGATGGTTTCTAGTTTCTTTGGAATGAACGTAAAGGTTCCGTTTGAAGGGGAAGCACATGGTTTTGTAATTGTACTCATAATATGTGTAACACTATCTTTCACATTAGCGTTTGTTTTTTGGAAGAAACGTTACTTTTAACGAGAAGAAAGCTGCTCTAGCATAGTTGTGTAACTGCGCTAGAGCAGCTTTTTTGCTATGAAATCCAAAGTTTTGAATAGAATATAACTTATAAAATGTAATGTATCTGAAAGGTAGGAATTCCGTATAAGCCTTGTCCAATTAATAAAATAGGGTTAAAATTACATATTGTTAATGAAAAGTTGGAGGAAATACATCATGGAATTGTTTCAATTACCGAAAGCATTCCTGCAAATGAATACAATCTTTATCTCTATTTTGATCGAAGCACTTCCTTTTGTGCTCATTGGTGTATTTATTTCAGGATTCATTCAAATGTTTGTGACAGAAGATATGGTAGCAAAATGGATGCCGAAAAACCGATTTCTGTCTGTTTTAATGGCTACTTTTTTAGGTATGATGTTTCCGGGTTGTGAATGTGGAATCGTTCCGATTGTAAGGCGGTTAATCGGAAAAGGGGTTCCACCATATGCCGGGATTGCATTTATGTTAACTGGGCCAATTATTAATCCGGTCGTATTATTTGCAACATACGTTGCCTTTGGAAGCAGTATGCACATGGTATGGTATCGTTCTATTGTAGCGATTATCGTAGCAATTATCGTTGGAATTATATTATCATTTATGTTTAAAGAACATCAATTAAGAGATGATCACTTCCCAGAAGTGAATCATAAGCGTCCATTACGTAAAAAAATGTGGGATGTATGTACGCATGCTGTTGAGGAATTTTTCTCGATGGGAAAATATTTAGTATTAGGTGCGTTAATTGCAGCGGCAGTTCAAACGTTCGTACAAACTTCAACACTTCTTGCTATAGGACAAGGGCCGTTTTCTTCACCAGCTGTTATGATGGGACTTGCTTACATTTTATCACTTTGTTCAGAAGCGGATGCATTTATTGCTTCGTCATTCCAAAGTACATTTTCAACAGCATCACTTGTCGCGTTCCTCGTATACGGACCGATGGTGGATATTAAAAATATGTTTATGATGCTTGCAACATTTAAAACGAAATTTGTAATTGTCGTTACAGTTACAGTTACACTTGTTGTTTATGCAAGCTCACTACTCATTTATGCGATGGGGTGGTAGGTTATGTTTCGAGCATATATATTATTAGGTTTTACAATCTTAATCGCGCAGCTTCATATTTCAGGTAATATTACGAAGTATATCAATATGAAGTATGCCTATTTATCAAAAACAGCAGCTATTATTTTAGGTTTTTTAACGGTCGTTCAAATTATTATCGTTTTCCAAAAAGAACATCAAAAAGAAAAAGAACAGCACAATTGTGGTTGCGATCATAGCCATTGCGGGCATGATCATTCGAAAGATGAAAATACTTGGTGGAAAAAAGCATTTTCGTACACATTATTTTGTTTTCCGATAGTCACAGGATTGTTTTTCCCGATTGCAACATTAGATTCGGACATTGTTAAGGCGAAAGGGTTTCATTTTCCAGTAGCACAAGCAGAAAGTAAAGATCCATTTATGACAAGGCAATTTCTAAGACCTGATACGAGTATTTATTACGGGAAAGAAGGATACCGTGGTGTAATGGAGAAAGGGAAAAAAGAGTTTGTTACGAAAGATAGTATTACTTTAAAAGATGAAGATTTTCTAAAAGGGATGGAAACAATTTATAATTATCCTGGTGAGTTTACCGGGAAAAAATTATCTTTTAAAGGGTTTGTTTTCAAAGATGATTCTTCTCAAAAAGAACAATATTTCTTATTCCGTTTCGGTATTATACATTGTGTAGCGGATTCAGGTGTATATGGTATGTTAGTGAAAAAACCAGAAGGGGTAGAATGGAACAATGATGATTGGATTCAAGTTGAAGGAGAGATATCAACGGAATTTTATCAGCCATTCCATGCGAACATTCCTGTTTTAGAAGTAACAAAATGGAATAAAGTTGAACAGCCGAAAGAACAATATGTATTTAGAGGAGCCGATTGATTACATCGGTTCTTTTTTGTGGACTAAGAGTTCTGAATGTTGTTAATATTAAACGTGTAGTGATAGTAAGCTCATACCGTTCTAGTGTTAATGGGAAATGGAACTCTTACCGAACTTCTTTGCTCCAGCCGAATTTTGTGGTGGGAGTCTTAATGTCTGCAAATAGCGGATTAAATAATCAAAGAGGTGATAACAATGACTGAAGTAAAGGGAAAAACAGCTAATGAATCCAGAGTGTTTAAAACGAGCCGAGTATTTCCAACAGATTTAAATGATCATAATACGCTATTTGGTGGAAAGATATTAGCCGAGATGGATATGGTTGCTTCTATCTCCGCAACGAGGCATGCAAGAAAAGAATGTGTGACAGCATCTATGGATTGGGTAGATTTCTTACATCCTGTTCGCTCTTCAGATTGTGTTAGTTATGAATCCTTTGTAATTTGGACAGGTAGAACTTCTATGGAAGTATTTGTGAAAGTAGTAGCAGAAGATTTAATTTCAGGTGAGAAACGTATAGCAGCAACATCATTTGTTACATTCGTTGCACTTAGTAAGGACAATAATCCAGTTCCAGTTCCTCGAGTAATCCCCGAAACGGAAGAAGAGAAAGAATTACATCGCATTGCTGTGTTACGTGCAGAACAACGTCATATACGTAAGGCGGAGAGTAAGAAAGTAGCCACATTACTAACTTTTTGAGTTGAATATGTAGTCGTTAACGGTATTATAACGGACTGAAATGTTTTTCATATGAAAAGCGGACACCTAAAAATAGGTGTCCGCTTTTATAGTTTTTTCATCCACATATCATATGACGATAACTACTTAGCAGAAGCAAGCAGCACCGACGATGATTAAGAGGATAAATAATACGACTAATAGCGCGAATCCATTACCATGTGCGAAGCCCATTGTTATTTCCTCCTTTTATTTTAAGATACAACATACAATATGCAAATGAGCTATCGTTTGCTATGGACATATATCATGTAATGACATATTTTCTTGAATGATAATGTATTAAAAAAGGGAAGATATAGAAATAACAGTAAATGGAGAAAGGAAAATATCCATGAAACACTTTTTCGCTGTACTCCTTTTTTTAGTAGGTGTATTCATTTGGATGAACATCGATTTGGAAATGGGGAAAAAAATGGCTAGTGAATATGAATTAGGACAAGTTCGATTAGGTGATTTTCAACTATATACAAACGGCGAAGAGTTATATAAGAATTTATTTGAGGATATACGTAATGCAGAAAAGTACATATATATCCATTTTTATATTGTAGGTAAAGATGAAATAAGCCAAGAATTTTTGCAGTTACTCGAGAAAAAGGCATCGAGCGGAGTAGAAGTGAAATTGTCAGTCGATCGAATAGGTGGATATAAGCTGAAGAAAAAGATAATTCGTCAACTAAAAAGAAATGGTGTCCAGTTTACGTTTAGTAAAAAGCTTAAACTGAAACATGTATTCTATTCATTGCATCAACGGAATCATAGACGCATTGTTACGATAGATGGGAAGGTATCATACGTCGGCGGTTTTAATATTGGAAAGGAGTATCTTGGACAAGATCCGAAATTTGGTCCGTGGCGTGATTATCATATACGAGTCAATGGCAATGGTGCTATGGATATGGAAAGAAAATTTGCTGCTGACTGGAAAGAAGATACAGGAGAAAAAATGCCTGTAAATGAAAGTTTACCTGCGATAGGGAATGTGAAATATCAATATTTATTTTCAGATGGAAAAGGTTTATGGGAGAAATATGGAGCGCTTTTAAAGCAGGCTAAAAAGTCTTTAATTATTGCTACGCCATATTTTGTACCAAGTAAAGAAATGATGAATGAGTTAAAAGATGCATTACATCGTGGTGTCAATGTGAAAATTCTCGTACCATTTAAAAGTGATGCGGTATTGTTAAAACAAGCGGCTTATCCGTATTTGAAAGATATGGACGACGCTGGAGCGGAAATTTATCAATATCGGAATGGTTTTTTTCACGGGAAAGTAACAATCATTGATGGAGAAATTGTCGATATAGGTACAGCGAATTTTGACAATAGAAGTTTTTATTTAAATTGTGAATCTAATTGTCTCATATATGATAAAAAAGTTGTTGCTGACGTATGGAACCGATTAAAAGTAGATTTTCATAAATCAAAAAGATATTCGAAAGAAGATTTTGAGAAAATTAGTAAATGGGATTGGTTTTTAGCAAGAATAGCAAATGTTATAGCATCATATTTATAACATATAGACAAAAGAGAAGGGAGGCACTTTCATGGATTGTATGAAAGAATTAATGAGGTATAGTTATATGCTTATATATAAGGTTGGGGAGTATACAGGAAAGGTAAGAGACGAAGAATTAAAGGAGCTATTACAGCAGCATTTACCTTATATGCTGCAAGCATATAATGAACAAGTGAATTTTCAAGAAGGAGAGAATGTACAGCATATAACTTGTGAACCAATTTCATTTCATTTTTATGAAAACGAAAATGCAAATGATAGTAAATATACAGGGGATGTCCATATTGCAACTTGTTATATTTCGCATTTAAAACGGTTAGCACTAAAGTTCGCTCAAGTGGCGGTTGAAGTTGCGAATCCAGAATTCCGCTCGTTTTTAGAAAATTGCTTCCTGAAAATGAACCGTTATGCCTATAGTGTATGGCAATATGTTGTGAAGAAAGAGTATAAGATTAAACATGTATATGAAAATGAGAAGTTTGCATAAGAAACTAAGGCGGAAAGATAGGCGCCTTAGTTTCTTATTTTTCATGGAGAAAAAAAGAATAGGAGTCTATGTCTATTATCAGAAAATTTACAAATATTTACCGTTTATTTACTATTTTTCAATCTTTCCTTTAAAAATAGAGAGTAATATGGGATTGTACATATTCTATCTAAAGGAGGAAACGCAAATGAACAAATGGGTTAAATCATTAACTGCTATGGCACTTGCAAGTTCTTTATTAATGGTAGGTTGTAGTAAAGGTGAGGACAAGAAGAAAGAAGACGATACAACACAACAAGAGGACAAAAAGGATAAAGAAACAAGTGGAACTGAGAAGTCTACGGATTCTAAAGAAAAGAAATAAAGTAAAAGTTTAATCAGTGGGGGGCATCCCCCACTAATTATTAGTTGAACCAATCGGGCTTTAACGGGCAGTTGATCCCCACTTAACTTCTTTGTTTTTACTGAATTTTGAGGTAGGGTCTTACTGCCCGTTAAGGCGGGGTAAAATAATAATAGAGCTTCCTCTTATATATGAGGAAGCTTTTTTGTTGTAAATTGAGTGAGATTATTGAAAAATAGAGAAAGAATGAAAAAAGGGGGAAACAAATGAAAGTATGTATATTGGGAGCAACTGGGCGAGTAGGTTCAAACATAATAAAATTAGCATTAAAGGATTTAGCTGAAGTGACTGCATTAGCGCGTGATGTAAATAGAATGGAAATACATCATGAAAGGTTACGAGTTATAGAAGGTAATGCATGGAATGAAAATGATATAAAGAAAGCGATAGAAGGAAGCGATATAGTAATTAGTGCACTTGGAACGGATCAAAATGGGACATTAGCGAAGAGTATGCCACTAATTATAAAGCAAATGAAAGAAGAAGGCATTCATAAAATCATTACAATAGGAACAGCTGGTATTTTACAAGCAAGAACAAATTTAAATTTATATCGATTTCAATCAACTGAATCAAAAAGGAAGACAACAACCGCAGCAGAAGATCATTTAGCTGCATATAAGATACTTAGTCGTAGTACTTTATGTTGGACGGTCGTTTGTCCGACGCATTTAATAGACGGTGATGTGACAGGGGTATATCGAACTGAAAAAGATGTACTACCGGAAGGGGGAGCGAAAATAACAGTTGGTGATACAGCGCAATTTACGTGGAATCTATGTAGTGAAAACGAATATGAGAATAGTCGAGTAGGTATTTCTTATTAAAAAACCATCCCGAGATTGGGATGGTTAAAAGATGATATAACATACAAATATGATAATCATTATAATTTGGAGAATGGCTTTCGCTACTGTACTGCTTAAAAAACCGACTACAGTAGCAACTCCTACTAGAAAGGCGTCTTTTGGCGCTTTTTTATGCATGAGTTCTGTAATAAATACTGATAAGAACGGTATGATAATTAAACCGAATGGTGGGAAGAAGAAAGACCCGACAATGATAGAAATCATACCGACACGTTCGCCCCATTTAGAACTCCCGTATTTCTTTAGGAAATATCCATTTGCAATAAAATCAGCAACGAAAATGAAAAGTGTGAAAATGACTTGAATAATCCAAAAGGAAGTTGTTAGTTCTCCGCCATTTATACCAAAATGGTAAATGAAATATCCAGCCCATACAGCAAGGATGCCAGGAATGATAGGGTAAATAAAGGCGAGAAATGAAACAATGAAACAGGCAATGATACAGATTGTAAATAATACTGTCACTTTATAACTCCTTCTTCGTGTCTAATTTATGTACCGCAATTTTTTTTACTTGATGTCCATCAAGTTCTAGTGCTTTAAATTGAAAACCGGCAAATTCAATGAAATAACCAGCCTCAATATTTAAGTCCACTGCTTGAGAGAGGAACCAGCCTCCAATTGTATCTAAATCGCTATCATCAATATGTAGGCCAAACATATCATTTACTTCAGAAATGAGTACCTTCCCATCTAAAACAGTAAGCTTTGGCGTACGTTTTTCAATCATAGGTGATTCATCCGCATCAAACTCATCTTGAATTTCTCCAATGATTTCTTCAAGAATATCTTCCATTGTTAAAAGTCCAGCCGTACCACCATATTCATCCATAACGATTGCCATCTGAACACGATTCTTTTGTAGATGTACGAGTGTTTTGCGAATTGGAACAGTTTCAAATACAGTTAATACTGGATGTATGTAAGATTCAAGTGGCTTATGAATGCCTTTTGTTTGATCGTGAAAAACTTCTTTCGTATTGATCATACCGATAATATCATCTTTATCTTTTTCGATGATCGGATAGCGTGTGAACTTTTCAGTTGCGACGATATTCATATTTTCTTCTAACGTGTTTTCAGTAGATAAGCAAATCATTTCTGTACGAGGGACCATAATTTCTTTTGCAACTCGGTCGTCAAATTCAAAAATATTATTTACATATTTATATTCGGTTTGGTTTATTTCACCGCTTTTAAAACTTTCACCTAAAATGAGTCGTAGTTCCTCTTCAGAATGGGCCAGTTCATTTTCTTTCGCAGGCTCTAAGCCGAGTAATTTTGTGAAAAAGATAGCTGCACTATTAAGTAACCAAATGAATGGATACATAATTTTATCAAATAAAATAAGTGGCCGTGCAAACTTAAGTGTGATTGCTTCTGCTTTCTGAATTGCGAAAGACTTTGGAACTAATTCACCTAATACAACATGGAAAAATGTAATAACACTAAAAGCAATAATAAAGGATAAAGTATTCGCCATTGTTCCAGTAATATTAATCTTTTCAAAGAGCGGTCGTAGTAAATGTTCAACAGTCGGTTCACCAAGCCAACCAAGCCCTAAAGAAGTAATCGTAATCCCGAGCTGACAAGCTGATAAATAAACATCTAAATTAGATATGACACTTCTTGCAGCTAAAGCTTGTTTATTGCCTTCATTTGCAAGCTGGTCAATTCGACTTTTTCGTACTTTTACAACAGCGAATTCTGATGCAACGAAAAAGCCGGAAATTAGGATAAGTACAAAGATGAGAAAAATATTTAATATGTCCAAGTGTGTTCTCTATTCCGTAGTTTGGAATAAAGATGTCACCTCCTGCAATTATGTTATGCTTTTATAATAAATCCAAATGAAAAGAATAGTCAAAGAAAAAGGGTAAATATTGGTATGTTTCTGCAATAGTTTTTGAATGTGCTGTTATTTTGTCCGCTATACAAAAGGAATAACCCCCTACTTTCAGATTCTAGAGGGTTATTTCGCATTAAGATTTTGGAATACTTCTCGTTAAAGCGTAGGATTGTTGTTTAAAGTGGTTTGTCGTCCATAGTGTTTGAAGAAAAGAGAGTATGCAATACGGGATATACAAAAGTAGTAAGCTTATTGTAACAATTACAGGTGCATTTCCGCCGAATTGAACGATAAATTGTAATAGTCCGCTTGCGTGAAAAACGCATTCCATAAAAACGAATGAAAGAATAATGGAACCTAGAATAGATTTATGATTTGAAGTAAGCGCCAAAAACAATGTATCTACAAGGAAAGAAGATTGTTTTATTTCATATTCATTTCTGTTACTTAAGAAAGGGACCCATTTTTTTATTGCTTGCATAACGATAATCATGGAAGTACTACAAACGATGATAAAAGATGAGTAGTAGGGAAGTTTTATAAATTTTGCGATGTATAGGAGTAGAAATAAGACTGAGCATTGTAATAATACAGTACAAAAAGAGTACGGTATCCATCTTAATAAAGAAGTGAACTTCTTAACAGAATGAGGTACTTTAAAAAATAAATGGCCGATCCCTAAGCTGATGAAGAATCCGATCGCAAGAGTAAAGGTAAAACGAACAATCGATACAAAATATATTTCCCATATGTAAGGGAATAACGGTGTTGTATGATTAGAAGTATGAACCATCTGATTTGCTGAGAAAAAGATAGATTCGTGCATCCAATCAATCTTTGGAATTGTCATAGAAGAAAGTTGTGCGAAGTTATGGAAAATGCTTATAAAGCCAGTTATGTATGAGTATTTATGTGTAATGAATAAAGCAGGGATAGGACTAATGATAAAAATAATGAGAACACCGACGATAAATTTACATATATGTGAGCGCAATAAAGACATGTAATCACCTACTCTTAGAATATTCAGAAAATTCTTATTCTTATTTTAGCTTTTTTCTGTGTAAGTTACAATATATTTTTCTTAAAGAAGTTTAGTATTGTAGGGGATATAAGTGAATGAAACGTGAATAAATTATGACAAGAAAATGAATAATTTTCAGAAAAGTAAAATAAATTGTTTATTTTTTTCTGAAAATATAATATAGTTATGGCACAGAAAGTATTTTAACATAAGGAGGCTGTTTATGAGGATTAAAGGGAATTATGTGCCGAAAAGGGAAGTTTTATTTTGCTCAAGTTCAATGACAATAGGGGAAGCACTGGGGCATTTAAATAAAACTGGCTATCGTTGTGTACCAGTTTTAGATGAAAAAAAAGAGAAATATTTAGGGAATATATATAAAGTAGATATTTTAGAATATAAAGGTTCGCTGGAAGAGAGTGTATTACAATTATTAAACGATAAAGAGGGATATGTCAGAGAAGATTCTTCGTTCTTTAAGGTATTTTTTACAATAAAAAAATTACCTTATTTATCAGTGGTTGATGAAAAAGGAGTCTTCCTTGGAATTTTAACGCATAAAAAAGTTTTTGAGTTGTTAGAAGATGCTTGGGGCGTTCATTCTAGTAAATATTCTGTCATGATTGGAACACAAGATTATAATGGGGCCATTCAAAAATTATCAACAGTATTAAAAAAATATACAGGTATCCAAAGTTTAATGACTTTTGATAATGATGCCTTATTAGTTCGTAGAATTATGTTTACATTAGGAGAAGAGTTTAACGAAGGTGAATTAGAGACATTATTGAAAGATTTAGAAGATCATGGATTTAGAGTTGTGTATGTGGAAGAGATGAAAAATCCACGTGAAGTTGAAACGATAGAGTGACATGCAAAAGCCATCTAATTATGTTGGGTGGCTTTTGCTATGTTGCGTGCATAAAGTTATTTGAACATAATGGTGGGATAAAAGGTGAGATTGTAACAATATTTGTGTAAAAGAATAAAAAATGTAGATAATTTTGATTTTCAAAAAAATCAATTTGAAAATATGTTTTTATTTTTCAACTAAATATGTTACTATATGTGTGATAAAAACAAAGAGGTCTGACAACTATACTCCACGCAATACCACTCTAATGGGTTAAATATTCAAAAAAATCAAAAATTAATAGTTAGAGTAAGAATAAGGGGAATGGAGAAATTATGGAGAAAGACACTGCTTTGTAAGGGGCATATTTTATCATCTTGAGCAGAGAGGAGGATGCATAGCATATTGTGAAAATAGAGATAAACAATGAAAAAGTGCTATGCAAATGAAAAGTATGAAGGGACGTTTAAGGCCAGGTGATACGGTAGCGATTGGTTTAATGCTATTTGCACTATTTTTAGGAGCGGGAAATTTAATTTTCCCACCAGTTTTAGGGCAACAAGCTGGAGAGAATGTTTGGGTTGCTACAATTGGATTCCTTGTAACGGGAGTCGGATTACCCCTATTAGCTGTAACAGCTGTCGCGTTTGTAGAGGGGGACTTGAAAGCGCTATCTTCTAGAGTTCACCCTATATTTGCGTTTATTTTTCCATTGATTAGTTATTTAGCGATTGGACCATTTTTCGCGATTCCGCGTACGGGAGCCGTTTCATTTGAAATGGGTATGAAGCCATTTCTATCAGAGGCATTGGTTTCAGAATGGTACATGCTGTTTCTATTCACGATAGTTTTCTTCGGAATAACGTGGTATTTATCATTAAATCCATCTAAATTAGTGGATTGGTTCGGAAAATTTCTTACACCATTGTTAGTATTGATTGTTGCTGTTATTGTCGGAAAGGCAATTATTGATCCAATTGGAGAACCAGCTGCGCCGCTAGCGGCATATCAAGAAAATGCTTTCTTTGGTGGATTTATACAAGGATATTTAACGATGGATGCAATTAGTGCTCTCGTATTTGGAATTGTCGTTGTACAAGTTATCCGCTCTAAAGGGATAAAAGAGAGTAGTGAAGTTGCAAAAATAACAGTAGTATCAGGTATTATTGCTGTACTTGGTTTAACGTTAATCTATTTATCACTTGCTTATCTTGGTTCAACGAGTACATCACTTGGTGTATCAGAGAATGGTGGGCTTATTTTAACGAATGTTGTAAATGAGTTATATGGAACAAGTGGTAAAATTTTATTAGGGGTTGTTATTATACTCGCTTGTTTAACAACTTCTGTTGGATTAACATCAGCTTGTGCAGGCTTCTTTACAAACTTATTCCCAAAACTTTCGCATAAAACGATTGTAACAATGGTATGTGTGTTTAGTTTAATTGTATCTAACCTAGGTTTAACACAATTAATCGCAGTTACTTTACCGGTGTTAATGGTCATTTATCCAGTTGCAATTGTATTAATTGTACTTTCGTACTTCCATAAATGGATTGGGAAGCGTAATACAATTTATATTGGAGCTATTTTAGGTGCATTGTTAATTAGTTTCTTTAGCGGTTTAGAAAGTGCGAACATTAAAATTGACGCGATTTCTAACGTGTTACAAATGTTACCATTATATAAAGAAGGAATAGGATGGTTAATCCCATCATGTATTGGCGGGATTCTCGGTTTCTTCTTCTATAAATCAAATGAATCAAGTGAACTACAAAAGAAAGGTGCTTAGGCGCCTTTCTTTTTTTAAAAAGGGGATTTTAGTATTTTGTCTAAGTAATAAATGGGAGGAATGATAAAATGGCTAATTTTGAAGATTTTTTGACTTTGGATATAAGAATTGGAACTGTAATCTATGCAGAGGAGTTTAAAGAAGCGAGAGTTCCAGCGATTAAACTGAAAATTGATTTTGGAGAGCTTGGAGTTAAGCAGTCAAGTGCTCAAATTACGAAGAGATATACCCCAGAAGATTTAATCGGTCAGCAAATCGCTGCTGTTGTGAATTTTCCGCCAAAACGTGTAGCTGGATTTAAATCAGAAGTACTTGTTTTAGGAGGAGTACCTGAAGCTGGTGATGTCGTATTACTGCAGCCGAATATGGAATTACCAAATGGAACGAAAATTAGTTAGTGTAAAGGCGGGGGAACATGGATATTGGACGAGAATATTTACAATGTGCCATTTCAAATTTTAAAGCAACAAAGAAACAAGGGGAACGGGTACTTTCGCAATTATCGCATGAACAGATTGAATGGTCCTCTCATGAAGCAACTAATAGCATAGCGGTTATCATAAAACATCTGAACGGAAACATGCGTTCTAGATGGACGGATTTTTTAACATCTGATGGTGAAAAAATAGATCGTAACCGAGATGCTGAATTTGAAGGTGGCTATCATTCTAAGGAAGAGGTACTCACAGTATGGAATGAAGGATGGGAATATGTTTTTAAAACGATGAATGTCCTAACGCCGGAACATTTATTACAGACGGTATATATTCGCGGTGAAGCACAGACTGTTATGCAAGCAATTGAAAGACAAATTTCTCATTACGCTTTGCATATTGGACAGATTATTTACATCGGTAAAATGTTAAAAGAAAATGAGTGGGAATGTTTAAGTATTCCGAAAGGACAGTCTGCACTTTATTTAGAGAAAAAACGTTCAACATAATAATAGGAAAGAAACCGATATAGAATAGGAAACAAAAAAATAAGCCAAATGATAGATGGCTCTGTAAACATAAGAATGCTGCCAAAAATAAGTCCATATATAATAAGAAAGAAATTAAAAAGTGTATTCACAGGAATAAATCGTGAGAGGAACACTTGCTGTCGTTTAAAACAATCACCGTGAAATAAAAATAAGCGGAAGTACGATGTGGCAGTAATAAGATCTTTCTTTCGCGCAATTCTTTTTTTGCATATATGACAGATGAATGGTGGTTGCATTTCATTACGCTCCATTTTTCATATTTGTAATCATGTAAGACAAAAGTAAGTATAAAGTGTATATTCCTATATACGCTCCTGATATAAGAAAAAATGGATTTAGTAAAATACCGTGAATGCTTGTCATGAAAACTAAATCTTGTATTAAAACATCATATATATTAATAGAAATAATTGTACCGAGTACATAAAGTGCTAAGTACGCTAAAATATGCAAAGCAATACGGATTGTATGATGCTTAGCAAGCCAATAAAAAATAAATGATAGTACAATGGGTAATGTTCCTATTAGTAGCTTCAATTCATTTCACCTCATAAACAATATAGCCGGAATTTAGACGGTCTATTCTCTAGAGCTTGTACATAACTTGGAATAGAGAGGGTGATAGTATGAATCGAGGCTTTTTTTATGTGAAATTCACAAGTGTACGTAAGTTAGTTTTATTTATTATTGCTACAGTACTAGCGACTTTCTTTCTTATTAGTATGATGGTAACTTCTATGAAAGAGACAAAGTCAACGTATTTATATAATTGGTTAAATGAGCTATCGATGAATGGTTACATGTACGTTCTTGGGAAAGAGAATCATTATTTTACACAAGAGTATCGAAATTTAAATCAAGATTTTTCGATTTCTTCTTTTCTCTTTTCGATGGCTACGAATATTCGTTTTAACGATGTACGCAGTTTTGTTGGCAAAGAGCTACCTGGTTTTGGTAAGTACGATACAGAAATTGTAATTGCGGGTGAAGGGACAAATTATTCTAACTTACCGATAGAGTCGAGCGTTCCACTTGAAGAAGTAGTAAAAGAACGAACTGGTGAAGGTGGACAGGCTCAAAAGCCAGATACGAACAAAGAGAAAAAGCAACCGGCTCAAACGACAGGAAAAAGACAAGTTGCGTTTATTTATCATTCGCATAGTTGGGAATCTTATTTGCCGTTACTTAATTTAGCAAACGATCCAAATGCGAATAAAGCGACCAGTTCTGTTACGAACATATCAATAGTGGGCGATCGATTTCGTGAACAATTAGTAAGCGAAGGGATCGGAGCTACTAACGACAAGACAGATATCGGTCAAAAGTTGATTAGTAAAGGGTTAAATAGTAATAGTTCTTACAAAATGTCACGGGAAATTGTACAAGAAGCAATGACTGGCAATAAAGAATTGCAGTACTTTTTCGACTTACACCGTGACAGTGCTCGGAAGAATGTTACGACAAAAACCATTGGCGATAAATCATATGCGAAGCTTGCATTTGTAATAGGGAAAGGAAACAAAAACTATGAAAAAAACCTGCAATTAGCAACAGCTTTACATGAGACGATTAGTAAGAAGTATCCAGGAATGAGTCGTGGTGTCATTCAAAAAGGATTCCAAACAGGAAATGGTGTCTACAATCAAGACTTATCCGGGCAAGCAATATTAATTGAAGTTGGTGGCGTAGATAATACGGAGGAAGAACTAAATAGATCGATTGATGCCCTTGCTAAAGCGTTTGGTGAATATTTCTGGCAGGCAGAAAAGGTGAATGGATAAAGTGAAACATAAATGAGTGGGAGAGTTTGAAAAAACGTGAGTGTAAAGCTTGCGTTTTTTTGTCATGATGAGATGTCACAGAATAGACATAATTTGTCGTTGCTATAGTAATATCGAAATTTGTCAAATTATACTGGGAGATTTACAAAGGGATTTTCAGGAAAATAGAGAAAATCTTTTTACAAGGAAAACTTTTTATTATGAAACTGGCAGGGTGATAGAAGTGATTAGGGAGATCAAAATAGAAGATGCAGCACCATTTTTGCAATTAAGTAAGAAATTAGATGAAGAAACGAAATTTATGTTATATGAACCAGGAGAAAGAAGATTTACAGCCGAGCAACAAGAACAAATGATTCATCGCTTTATAGAAAATAAGTATGCAACGATATTTGTAGCAGTTAAAGATGAGAGAATAGTAGGGTTTATTTTAGTGAATGGAAATCATATTCAAAGAAAAAGACATGTAGCAGGTATTGTAATTGGTATTTTGCAAGAGTATAGCGGGCGAGGTATTGGGACGAGATTGTTTAAAGAGGCTGAGAAGTGGGCAAGATTACATGATGTATGGCGTTTAGAATTAACGGTAATGGCCCACAATACAAGAGCTCAGGCACTATATACAAAAGCTGGATTTGAGAAAGAAGGTGTCAAAAGAGCTGCTCTTATTATCGATGGAGAGAACATCGATGAGTATGAAATGGCCAAATTATTAAAATAAGAGGTCGTTATATGAAAAAAAGATGGACACTACTTGGTATCATAGCGATGATACTCATTGTTGGAGTAGCAGGAATCAATTATAAAATGTATAAGGATAAGCAGGCGCGTGAGGTAAATGTAAATAACATATTTCCAAAAGCGAAAGAAACGATTGCGAATATGGATGGAGATATTGCGGTAATTAGTAATCCAAATTCGATGCTTGTGCTTGTGAATAAAAATAGGCGTTTACCAGATGGATATAGACCGCCAGATTTAGTTATTCCGAAAGTGCGTTACTCAAGTGAAGGTGATCAAGAAAAGAAAAAAATGAGAAAAGAGGCAGCAGGTGCGCTTGAGGAAATGTTTCAGCAAGCTGATAAGGAGGGCGCTTTTCTTTTTGCGGTTTCTGGATTTAGATCTTTTGATCGACAAAAAGCATTAAATACGATGTATAAAAAACAAGATGGAGAAGCAAAAACAGCGATGTCTAGCGCAGTTCCTGGAACAAGTGAACATCAAACTGGACTAGCTATGGATATTACATCTCAATCTGCTAAGTTTCAATTAGAGACAATTTTTGGCGAAACGAAAGAAGGGCAGTGGCTTTCTGAAAATGCCCATAAATTTGGTTTTGTCATTCGATATACAAAAGAGAAAGAATCGCTTACAGGTTATCGATATGAACCATGGCATGTGAGGTATGTGGGAAATCCACAAGCTACATATTTATATGAAAATCAACTGACACTTGAAGAAGTAACGCAGTGAACAATTGAGGGGAGAGAAGGATTATGACGGTGTTATATAAGAAAAAAGTACACGCATATGTAACAAGAGAAAAAGAAGGAGTTATGCAACTGCTTGTTTTTAAACATCGTGATATACCTGAAGCTGGTATACAAATACCAGGGGGAACAGTTGACGAAGGGGAAACATTAGAAGCGGCGCTTTTACGTGAAGTACAAGAAGAATCTGGATTACGCCATTTATGCATAGAAAGATTCCTAGCCGATTACATCATACTTGTGAAAGACAAAAAAGAATATCAAAAGCGCCATTTCTTCCATGTAACGTTACTAACAGATGTAAAAGATGATTGGGAACATATTGTAAGTGCTGGTGAGGAAGATGAAGGTTTAGTATTTTGCTACGAATGGATTGATATTGCAAAATGCCCTGAATTAGCCGGGAAACAAGGGGAGTTTTTACATTTGCTAGATGAGGTATGTGTAAAGTAGTAAAAGAGTCTGAAGCGAAGGTGAACTCGTTTCAGACTTTTTATATTTTTCAGGAAATAAAAGGTTTTTACATTGGTAAGTTGAATTCTTTTAATTGGATTGTAGTTGTATATGCGAGGAGCGGAGAAAATGAACAAGTAAATAGATACATGATATCAATAAAAGGCTTTATAGAAGGAGAATGAAGATGGAGATTCAGTTCAACACACAATTACAAAAAGAATTAACAATTCATGAAATACAAGTAGCGATGGAAGCTGGACAATTAACTTCAAAAGAATTAGTTATGTATTATCTTCATAGAATTGCAAAATATGATCAAGACGGACCAAAAATTAATTCTATTTTAGAAATCAATCCAGATGCTGTTTTTATTGCAGAAGCGTTAGATTATGAAAGAAAGATAAAAGGTATAAGAGGTCCATTACATGGTATACCTGTTTTACTTAAGGACAATATTGAAACGAATGATTCCATGCATACAAGTGCAGGTACGATTGCCTTGGAACAAAATATTAGTAGTGAGGATGCATTTCTCGTTACGAAACTGAGAGAAGCAGGAGCAATCATAATAGGAAAGACAAATATGACAGAATTAGCAAATGCAATGTCATTTGACATGTGGGCTGGATATAGTGCCAGAGGTGGACAAACAATAAACCCTTACGGTACAGGTGAGGATGATATGTTTGTTGGTGGCTCAAGTACAGGATCTGCGATAGCAGTTGCTGCTAACTTTACAGTAGTATCTGTTGGAACAGAAACGGATGCTTCTATATTAAGTCCAGCTGTTCAAAATTCTGTAGTCGGTATTAAACCGACTGTCGGTTTAATTAGTCGTAGAGGCATTATTCCGTTTACGTATTCGCAAGATACAGCAGGTCCATTTGCGAGAACAGTAACAGATGCTTCTATTTTGTTAGGGAGTTTAACTGGGGTAGATGAGAAGGATGTAGCTACTCATAAAAGTGAAGGTATAGCAGAACATGATTATACAAAATATCTTGATGTTAATGGCTTACATGGAGCGAAGATTGGTGTATATAGCAATGCGCCAAAAGATTATTATGAATCTGGTGAGTATGATGAAAAATTGTTTAAGGAAACAATTGAAGTATTGCGTAGTAAGGGAGCAACAGTAGTAGAAAATATTGATATTCCTTCTTTTCATAGAGAATGGAGCTGGGGAGTTCCGCTTTATGAACTAAAGCATAGTCTAGATAACTATCTTTCGAAATTACCTTCTACTATTCCGGTGCATTCTATTTCAGAGTTAATGAAGTTTAACGAGAACATAGCAGAAAGAGCTTTGAAATATGGGCAAACTAAGTTAGAAGGAAGAAAAGATTTTCCCAATACGTTAAGAAATCCTGAATATATAAACGCAAGATTAGAAGATATATATTTTTCGCAAGAACAAGGTATTGACTTTGCACTGAAAAAATATAATCTCGATGCGATTCTATTCCCTTCCTATATCGGCTCCACTATATGTGCGAAAGCAGGTTATCCATCTATAGCGATACCGGCGGGATATATGGATAACGGGAGACCGTTTGGAATTACTCTTGCAAGCACGGCTTTTTCTGAGGGGATCTTGATTAAACTAGCATATGCTTTTGAACAAGCGACAAAACATAGGGAGATTCCGGGTTTGTCATAAATAGAATAAAGTAAAAAGGACAGG